>JANYHY010000079.1 GCA_025362165.1 Myxococcales bacterium
AGTTCGTCAAAGCGTTCACCGCAGGAGACGCTCCACCCGAGGCGTTCGATGCTTTGGCGCTCGATCTGGCTCGTTTTCAGGCCTCTCGCTCTCCAGGCTACGCACGCCTGTGCGCATCGCGTGCAGTCGATTTGGCCCACGCGGTCATCGCGAGTCAGGTGCCCGCGGTGCCGACCGATGCGTTCAAGGTCACTCGCGTGGCGACGTTTCCGCCCAGCGACGACCGCGTCGTGTTCCGCACCAGCGGGACCACTATCGGCACGCGAGGCACTCACGCGATGCGCACCACGGCGACGTACGACGCCGGCGCCCTCGCGTTCGGTCGCTGGGCGCTCGCCTCCGACTTGGAGACTCGACCGGCAGTGTTGGTGTTGGGTCCCTCCCCTCGTGAGGCTCTGGACTCTTCGCTCACTCACATGATCGATTTGTTCGCCCGCGACGTCGGCGCTCCAGCCACTTCGAAAGAGACGTACTTCGTCGAACACGGCATGCTGGATCTCGCCGCCCTCGACGAGCGCGTCTCTCGGTTGGTGCTCCAGGAGATCCCTGTGCTGCTCTTGACGACCTCCTTCGCGTTGGTGCACCTGCTCGATGGAATCGACGGGATGACGTTCAAGCTCCCTGAAAACAGCCGCGTCATGCAGACAGGTGGATTCAAAGGCAAGTCGCGTGAGGTCGACGCGGAAGAGCTCGCGAGTTCAGTGGTCGAAACGTTCGGAGTTCGCGAGACGCACGTCGTCAGTGAGTACGGCATGACGGAGTTGAGCAGTCAGTTCTACGAGGCGACGCTGCACGGAGGCAGGCGCGGCGTGCACGTGGAGCCACCATGGGCGCGCGTGATCGCGGTGAACCCTGAGTCGCTCGCGCCGGTGCCTGACGGTGAGATCGGGATCGCGCGCATCGTTGATCTGCTCAACGTGGAGAGCGCGGTCGCTGTGCAGACCGCCGATCGCGTGCGCAGAGTGGACGGTGGCTTCGAGCTGCTCGGGCGCGCGCCAGGAGCGACGCCGCGCGGGTGTTCGATCGGCATCGACGAGCTGTTGAGCGGCTCGTGACCGATCGTTTGTCGCGCGTGCGGGACGTGGTCGCAGCGGCGCGCTCAATCGCCCATGATTCAGCCTTGTTCGAGGCGATCGTGTCTTCTACGGGGTTGTCGCCCGAGGGTGTCCGCCTCGCGCTGGACGAGCACATCGAGCTCAATCCGTCCGATGACGATCTCGCGCGCCTGCTCGCCTGCACGACCGAGTGCGTTCGCGTGCACGTCATCTTGTCGTCCAACGTGTTCGTCGGAGCGCTGCGAGCGATCGCGATCGCGCGCGCCGCCTCCGAGAGCGTGACCGTTCGTCCGTCGTCGCGAGAGCCGCACTTCGCCGCCGCGCTCGTGCGCGCGATCGATCATCCCGACGTGCAGCTGTCGAGCGAAGCATTTAGCGAGGGTGAGATCCACGTCTACGGGCGCGACGAGACGATCGCGGAGGTCACGCGTGCGGCAGCGCGTGGCGTCCTCGTGCGCGGTCATGGCGCGGGCCTCGGAGTCGCGCTGATCGACGCCGTGGCTGATTTACGCCGGTGTGCGCGATCGCTCGTGCGCGACATCGTGCCGTTCGATCAGCGCGGGTGCTTGAGCCCTCGCGTGGTGTTCGTCGCCGGTGCGCAGCGCTCTGCCGACTTCTGTGCCGCTCTCCACGAGGAGCTCGAAGACGCCGAGTCCCGCATCCCGAGAGGTTGGCTCGAGGATCACGAAGCGGAGGAGCTCGAGCGATACGCCTCGACGGTCGCGTACGCAGGCTCTCTCTTTCGCGGCGGTAAGAACGCCGTGGGTCGATCGACTACGCTGATCGTTCCACCGCCCGGCCGCCACGTGCACGTCGTGGAGCTCTCAGAAGGACAAGGCCCCGTCATGGATCCGATCGCGCGTTGGGTCGTCGCCGTGGGTGCGAGCGAGCTCTCATGGGCGCGGACGCTCGCTCCAGCTCACGCGCGAGTGAGCGAGCTCGGTCGGATGCAGAGACCGCCGCTGGACGGTCCTGTCGATCTCAGGCGCTGATCATCCGTCGGACGGAGCGTCGACTGGGCTCGCCGTATCGCTCGGTGCGTCGTCGAGTGGTCCGCTGTCCGGCAAGCAGGAGAGATCGGTGACGCAAGTCCAAACCGGCCCGCTCGCGCTCGACACGCACTTGCATCCGCCGATCGTGCACTGCTTGAAGCACACCTTGGGCGAGACGTACGGACACGGCTTGCCGACGCCCGAGTATGCGTTGAGGTCGCAGAGGTCGGCGGGCGCGTCTGCAGTTGCATCAGGCGCTGTAGAGTTGCTCAAGTCCGAGGAGCACTGCACCAACGCGGAGCCCAAGAGCGCGGCGAGCGTCACCACAGGCAAGACTCGTAGAGCGATCGTCTGCATGCACACGATCTAGCCCAGCGACGCTCAGCGGGCGAGGGCGCGGGTTTGACCGATGTCGAAGATCCATTGGCGATCGAGCGCGAGCGGCGTGCGCGACCACGCCTCGCGCAGACGAGACGGCGGTTCGCTGATGGGTTCGTCCGTGAGCTTGAAGGTGCCCCAGTGCATCGCGCAAAGCTTCTTGGCGCCGAGGATCTCGAACGCAGCGAGCGCCTCTTCGGGCCCCATGTGCTGCGGCTGCATGAACCACGGCGGGTCGTACGCGCCGATCGGCAGCATCGCCCAGTCGATGTGATCGTGGCGTCCGCGGATCTCGCGGAACACGCGCTCGCTCATCGCGGTGTCGCCCGCGTGATAGGCGACTCCCTCTGGCGACTCGTAGATGAAGCCTCCCCAGAGTCGTTTGTTGCGGTCCCAAGGGAAGCGCATCGACCAGTGCTGCGCGGGCACGAGCGTGATCTTCACGTCTCCCACGCGATGGCTCTCCCACCACCCGAGCTCCACGACGTTGTGCAGCCCGCCGTCGATCAAAATCTCACCGACGTCCTTGGGCACCACGTAGAGCGCGTCGGGGCCGATTCGCTTGAGCGTCGGCATGTCGAGGTGATCGAAGTGCGAGTGGCTGACGGTGACGACGTCGATCTTCGGCATCGAGCGCAGCGCGATCCCTGGATCGCACAGGCGCTTGGTCACGGGAGAGAGCCGCTCGCTCCAGATGGGATCAGTGACGATGAGCTTGCCTGCGAGCCGCATCGCGAAGGTCGCGTGACCGATCCACGTGAGGCTGGCGTCCTTCGAGCTGACGAGCGCCTCGTCGTGACTCCGACGAGGTGTGACGAAGCCATCGTCGGGCGCGCGCGTCCGCTTGCCGGCGAGTCGATCGCCGATCTGCCATTTCAGGATGTCTTTGAGGCCCTTGTCGGGCGTCGTGCCGTCGAGGTTCGTGTAAACGGGCACGCTCGCGCTCAGTCCGCCATCGGCGGCTTCACTTCGCCGGGCTTGAGCGGGATGATCTGCACGCGACGGTCCGGGCCTTCACCGTTCGACTCCGTGCGCACGCCCTCGAACTCGCGCAGCGCCATGTGAACGATGCGGCGATCTCGCGCGCTCATCGGATCGAACGTGATGACCTTGCCCTCTTTGGCGACGCGCTCGCCGAGCTTCTCCGCCATCTCCGCGAGCTGATCTTCGTGACGTGCGCGGTAACCCTCCGCGTCCACTTGGACGTGACGGCGACCCTCGCCCGGCTTGTGCACGACGCGCGTGGTCAAGTACTGAATCGCCTCGAGCACGGTGCCGCGCTTTCCGATGATGCGGCCTGCGTCGGGTCCTTCGATCTCGATGCGGATCTCGTCTTCGCTGCCCTCGCCGTCATCCGGCGCGAGGATGACCTCTGCGTTCATGTCCATTCCGACGAGGAGCTTGCGAAGGAACGCGAGCGCTCGCTTGGTCTGGCCGTCCGCGGCGGCTTCGTCGACCGCGGGTTGCGAGGAGAGCGCGGCGTGCGCGGGCTGAACGGGAACGTCGTTGGTCTCAGACACGTGCTTTTCCTTTGTTGAGCGCGGGCTTGCCGCCGCTGACTTGCTTGACTTCGATTTCGCCCTTTTTTCCGCCGTCGCGCGGGGCGAACTGCTCTACCAAGAGCTGCTGCGTGATCCCCAAGATGCTGTTGGTGAGCATGTAGATGCCGAGGGCCGCGGGGAGGAACAGCATCATCACGGTGAACACGCCCGGCAGCAAGTACATCATCATCTTCTGCTGCATCGGGTCCATGCCCTGCTGCGGGACGATGCGCTGCTGGACGATCATGAACGCGCCGAGCACGAACGGAAGGATACCGATCGCGGGGACCTGGCCGAGCAGCGGCAGGACGAACGGCCCGATGAGCTGATCGGGCGCAGAGAGGTCTTTGAACCACAAGAATTTCTCGTGGTACATCTCCACCGCCGTCTGAAGAGTCGTGTACATCGCGAACCAGACGGGCATCTGGACGAGCTGAGGCAAGCACCCGCCGAACGGGTTCACTCCGCGCTTCTTGTAGAGCTCCATGGTCGCGAGGTTTCGCGCCTGCATGTCGTCGGAGAACTTCTTGGAGATCTCATCCATCTCCGGCTTGAGACGGCGCATCGCCACGGTCGTCTTGATCGATTTCCACGTCAGCGGGAACAACACACTGCGCACCAAGATGGTCAGCAAGATGATCGCGAGACCCCAGTTGCCCGTGATGTGCTCCTTCAAGAAGACGAGGACCGTGATCAGGCCCTTCGCGACAGGCGAGAAGAAGCCGAGGTTGATGAGCTCGCCCATCCCCTTGTCGCCGCCTGCGGCGCTCTTGAGGATCTCGCGCTCCTTCGGGCCCATGTACGCGACCTGCGAGTACGTGGCAGCAGCACCAGGAGCGAGTGACGCTTGCGCGTAGGCGAGGCGTGCATGATAGACGGCGCTCGCGTCATCGTCCGTGGTGTTGCGTGAAGTGGGGCTCTCGTAGAGCTCTGCCAACAACTTGCAGCTCGGCGTGCCGCCTTTGACGGGAACGATCGCGGTGGCGAAGTAGTAGTTCGAGACCGCGGCCCAACGATCCGCGCCGTCGATCGTCGCCCAACCCTCTTTGAAATCGTCCTTGTTTTTACGGACTACGTCGTTGCCGTGGCCGCAAGAGACGTCTGTGATGAAGGGCGACGTGCGGCCGAAGTGGCTCTTGATCTCGGCGTTGGAGCGGAAGCCGAACATCTCGATCGAGAACGTGTGCTTCTTCGCGACCGCCGCGACGTTCTTGATCGTGGTCTCGACGTTGAGCTCGAACGGGCGCTCGCCAGCCTTGATGGTCTTCTCGATCGAGACGTCGGCGTCCGTGTAAGTGAACTTGCACCCCGTGTCGCCGAGCTTCTCCAGCTTCCAGACGAAGCGATCGTAAGCGAGCTGATCGTCGCCTTCGCCGCGGAAGAGCGTGCGGAGCGGGCGCCAGCGCTCCACGCCAACGTACCCACCCTCGTCCCAGTTGGACGTGACCATGTCCATGCCCTTGCCCGCGTCTTGGTACTGAGCGTCGCGGAGATAGAAGTGCGTGAGCGCCGCGCCGCGCGTGCTGGTCTCCGCGTCGAAGCGGTTCCCCTTGATCGCGCACGTCTCCGACACTGCTGCGATCGGCGTGACGTCCTGCTTCTCGAGCACTGGATCGGCCGAGAAATTAGCCGCGTTGACGTAGGTCTCGTCTGGGATCGGCTGCTTGGGGTTCTGCGAGCCGCCGAAGAATTTCGGGTACAGCCAGAAGCCGAGGAAGACGATGCCCGCGATGAGCAGCCAGCGCGATAACGTATTTCTATCCATCAGATGCTTTTTCTCGGGCTCAGAGCTGGGAGGGCGTCTCTGCGCGGTGGCGGGAGATCGACCCCTCCAGGGTGAAACGGGTGGCACTTACACAGGCGTAGGAACGAAAGCAAGCTGCCCCGGGCGGCCCCGTGAGTCTCCAAGCACGCGACGGCATATCGCGAGCACGACGGCTCGAAGCGACAGACGTTGCCGAGCAACGGCGACAGCAACCGCTGATAGACGCGGATGAGCGAGATAAAGAGCTTCGCGATCAAGTTCCGGCGTCTTCCTGGTGGGCCGCAACATGCGCCCTCGGAGGGCTTTGCGCTAGCGCCTCGGCCGCACGTTTTTGCAAGAAGCGCTGAACATCCGCCCACTCGCGCGAAACGGACGCGAAGTCGAGACCGGAGAGATCTCCGCGCGCGATGATCACCACATCGATCGCGTCAGGGAGCTTCACGACCTCCAAGCGAAAGCACTCACGACACAGTCGCTTGATGCGGTTTCGCGCGACGGCATTGCCCACCTTGCGCGAGACCACGAGGCCCATGCGTGAAGGTCCATCCTCTTCGCGTGCTGCGAGGAGGAAGACGAAATGCGCCGAGGAGACGCGCTTGCCAGCGCGCTGAACACGACGAAAGTCCGAGCTGGCGCGGAGTCGACGGTCCTTGCCGAACTTCACGGGACTCTCTCATGAAGAGGGCCGAACAGTCGGCGGTCTTCTTACTTCTTGTAGGTGCTGACAGTCAGGCGCTTGCGACCCTTGCGCCGACGATTGGCGAGCACCTTCTGGCCGCCACTGGTGGCCATGCGCGCGCGGAAACCGTGCGTGCGAACACGACGGATGTTGTGGGGCTGGTAGGTTCGCTTCACGGGAGACTCCTCATTGAGACTGGCGAAGCCAATCCGCCTAGTTGTTGTCGTTCGCCGAAGGCGACGACAATCCGACGCGCGTGCAAAGCACACGCACCTGAAGGGCTGCGCAAGAAAGCACCTGGGCCAGCCTTCGTCAAGGGCGAGTCGACGATTTGGGGCGTGCCAACGGCACCTCCCCTTGCCGAAGGCCGTTGATCTCCGCCGAAGGCGGCATCAATTGTCCAAGGGGTTGAATCGATGGTGTACGGTTGGCTCGGAACGATGAAAGCGCACCGCAACGGAACTTCCTTGAAGCAGTACGTAGTTGCCTCGATCGCCGTGGCGGCGTGTTTCGCCTGGCCTAGCGTCGCGGCGGCGCAGACGGCGACGTTCAAGCTCGACCGTTTGGAGGTGCCTGGCGCGCCAGACGACACGATGATGATGGCTCGCGCGGTGACGCAGCCCGGCCCCATCTTCTTCGCGCAGCTCGGCATGGGCTACTCGATGAACCCGCTCAAGACGACGAACATCTACGCGGCGAAGAACAACCGCTTGCTCCTAACCGTCCCGGACCGCGGCGTCGTTCAGGATCAGTTCTCGATCTACACGGCGCTCGGAGTGCAGCTGTTCAACCGCGTGACCGTGACGGCGGCCTTCCCGTTCACGCCGTACCAGTACATCAAGAACCCGGACTATCCGAACTCCACGTCGAGCTCGAACAACCAGACAACGCCGGTGAACACCTCCAATCAGACGTGGGGTGACGTCCGCATCGACATGCGCGCCGTGCTGTGGCGCTCGATCGATCAGCGGTTCGCGCTCGGAGCGGGGCTGTCGATCTTCGCGCCCATCGGCGACAACGCGGCGTTTGGAGCGGACCGAAACATCGGCGCGATCTTGGGCGTGCAGGCGGAGTACGCGTTCAAGTTCCCTCTCGTGCTCATGGGGACGACCGGCATCGCCTTCCGCACCACCGCGGTGATCAACGACCCTCCGCTCGCGTCTGGCCTCGCGGTCGCCGACGAGTGGCGATGGCAAGTGGGTGGGTTCGTCCCGATCAAGGACGGCAAGTATCGCATCGGCTTGACCATCCAAGGTCAGACCGGCATCGAGAGCGACAGCGGAAGCACGTCGTCGCTGATCGGAAACACCGCGTTCACGCAGCGCAACACTCCGATCGAGTGGCACGTGGAGGGGCGCGCGAAATTCGGTCCGAAAGATCGCTGGTGGGTCGGCCTCGGCGCCGGCAGCTTCCTCTACCCAGGCTACGGCGCGCCGGATTTCCGCGCGATCGGCTTGCTCGGCGTCTATGTGCCCATCCTCGACTCGAACGCGAACTCTCCAGACGCCAAGCTCGCGCTGCGCGAGAGGTGGCGCGAACAGCGCTCGCTCGACAGCGACAACGACGGCATCCCGGACGACATCGACGCGTGTCCGAGCGACGCCGAGGATCACAAAGGAAACGACCCCTCCGACGGCTGCCCGATCCCGCCCGATCGCGACGGCGACGGCATCCCCGATCAGTTCGACAAGTGCCCCGATCAGCCCGAAGACAAAGACGGTGTGGACGACAACGACGGCTGCCCCGAGGTGGACGCAGACAACGACGGCGTGCCGGACGCGGAAGACGCTTGCCCGAAGGAGCCTGGCGTTCGCTCCACGGATCCGAAAAAGAACGGCTGCCCGCAGTTCTACAGCATGGATGGCACCGTCGTTCACGTGCTGCAGCAAGTCCACTTCGCGACTGGCTCAGCGACGATCCTCGCAGACAGCTTCCCGATGCTCCAAGAGATCGCGAACCTGTTGAAGGTGAACCCTGCGATCAAGAAGATGTCCGTCGAGGGGCACACGGACAACCGTGGCAACGCAGTCATGAACAAGACGCTGTCGCAGAACCGCGCCGACAGCGTCGTGAAGTGGCTCTCCGAACACGGCGTCGAATCCACCCGCCTGGAAGCGCACGGCTACGGCCAAGAGAAGCCGGTCGAGACCAACGACACCGACAAGGGCCGCCAAGCCAACCGCCGCGTCGAGTTCAAGATCATCGAACAAGACGACGGCAAACCCAAGCAAGCCGCCCAACCCCCCAAGCCGTAACCACCTAACGGGCGCGGACTCGAGGCGCTTGATGTGAGAAGCGAGCCCGTAGGGCGAACGCAATCATCGAACCAAGGATGCCTTCATCAGCCCGGACTCACGCACGCCCCATTGACGCACAATGGAGTCTTCGAAGTGCAGAGATTGCCGCACATTCCGCAGTTGGCGTTGTCGCTCTTGACGTCTGCGCAGTAGCTCTGGGCGGGGCCGCCGTCTGCGGAGAGGCCGCCGTCCGGTGGGCCGCACTTGGTCTGTGATTGAAGGCAAACGTTCCCGCATTTGCCCCCGGCGCAGACGGACAGTACGTCACACGTCACTCCGCACATGCCGCAGTTGGCGTTGTCAGTGTCGCTCTTTGCGCAATACGGCGCGCCGGCTTCTGGACTGCAAATGATTTGTCCCTGCGCGCACGCGGAGACACAGCCGCCCGCGACGCAGACCATCTGAGCTCCGCATTTGTTGCCGCAAGCGCCGCAGTTGCCATTGTCCGTCTGCGTGTTTGCACAATAGGGTGCGCCGCCATCCGCGAGACAGCCAGTCTGTCCCATCGCGCAGCCTTGGCCGCACTTGCCTGCAACGCAGGACTCTAGCGGCTTGCATGTGTTGCCGCAGGTGCCGCAGTTGGCATTGTCCGATTGAAGGCCAGTGCAGAACCCCGCGGTGCCGCCGTCGCCTGCAGGACAAGCATCTTCACCGGCGCCACATACGGAGGCACAGACACCGTGAGAGCAGAGACTCGCGGCAGCGCACACAGTGCCGCAAGCGCCGCAGTTCTGTCGATCCGTGAGGAGCTTGACGCACTGGCCACCACAAGACGTCTCCACTGCATTGCAGGGATTGGGGGGAATGTTATTGGCAACCGTGCCACCACCGCACGCGGCAGCGACCACGACCGCGCCGAACGCAGATGCGGCGAAGAGGATAGCGAAGGGAGACCTTTTCATAATTGACCTCAGAGGCACCGCGCGGCCCAGAGGGCGGCGTTGGCGGTCATCTTGGACAGGTTGGGATCGGTCCACCAAGTGCCACTGTAACCTGCGGCGTGAGCGATCTGAACAATGCGACCTTGCCCTGCGTCCTTCACGGCGACACCAATA
>JANYHY010000101.1 GCA_025362165.1 Myxococcales bacterium
CTCCGTAGGTCATCCCATCGCGAGTCTGAGTCGCGGAGGGGCCCGGCTCCGGACGTGTGAGGACGCGCGCGAAGAGATTGAAAGCGTCCGCTGCGCCAAGACTGAGCGGCATCAAGTCGCCAGCATCTTTCGCCGAGGCCGAGGCGTTCTGGGCGAAGCCGACGAGGAGCGCGAGGCTCTTGACTATGCCCTGAATCTTCTCGAAGTAGCGGCTCTTGACGCGGTCGACCTGCGTCTTTGTGTTGAACAGCACCTTGTCTCGACGGAAGTTGTCGAAGATGTACCGGTTCTCGTAGGTGGTCGTCAGGAACTGGATCTGCTCGTACGCGTCTGCGCCTGCGTCGAAGCGGAACACCGGCACGTTGCCGAAGTCAGCGAACTCGTCCGAGCCGAACATGTAGGGGTGACGCGTGCGCTGAGCGTTCTTCGGGTCCGTCTTGACGACGCCCATGAAGCTCACGAGGTCAGGTCGAACGCCAAGGTAAGCCGCGCCGTATTTCGGAACGGTCGCCATGTCGCGCTGCGGGACGAACTGGAGGGGGTAGCCTTCGCACTTCGCGCTGAGCGGGTCGTTCGCGGTTCCGCCCGTGCACTTGCCGAGCGTCCCGAACTTGTCGTTGTACGTGCTGTAGTGGAAGCCGCCGATGCTGCGACCGCCGATACCGCCGAAGCCATCTAGCGCTTCGAGCCAGGCGTCGCCCTTGGTCGTAGGACCTTTGCCAGATGCGCTCTTGTATGCGGGGTCGTAGATGGCGTCCTTGTCCACGTCCACGACATCGCCGTAGCAGAAGCGCATCGCGGCCTTGTCGTAGGCGCCGAGGTTGTTCATGTCCTGGGTTTGGTCGCCCGGGTAATCCATGACGGTCGTGGAGCCCCACTTCCACACGAGGTTGTTGACCTCTACATCCGTGACGGGGTCCACCCAGCGCGGCCCGACGCAGTCTTTGCCGTTGGTGTGCGGCGTGACCGAGTCCAAGGGGAGCGTGCTCGAGAACGGGCCCTTCGTGCAGTAGTGCTCTTGGCCGTTCTGCGTGCGCAGCTGCCAGTACTCCTTGAAGTAGTTCATGGAGTCGAGCGAGCCCGTGAAGTTGTGGCGCAGACCCATCGAGTGACCCATCTCGTGCGCGATGACCGAGATGTGGAACTGCTCGCGGATCCACTGGTGGAGCGCTTGATCGCGCTTCGCCTTGAGAGCCGGGTAGTTCGGATCGTTCTTGTCCGGGACTGGGTAGAGGCGCTGCGCTTGGCGAGCCATGCCGACGAGCGCGTCCGGCTCGGGTTGCTCGACCTGACACGATGCGTGCTTGGCCATCATGACGTCGCGCTCGTGACGGAGCCACTTCTGGAGCTCCGGGTTCTGCCCACGTAGCGGGGACACCTTCGCGAGCGTCTTGTCATCACCGGCCACGGGCGTGGACGGGTTGAGGCCCGCAAGCTGGATGTTGTCCGGCGTGGCGAGAGCTACCTCGAACGGCGTCCCGATCAGCGCCTGACGACGCGACTCGAAGGTCGAGTCGAGCGACGGGCCCATGTTCGCGGCGAGGTTCTTGGCAGCCTTCTCGTTGCGAATCTCCACGGGGAGGTTCGCGTCCGCGGGCGTCAAGCCGTTGAACTTCGACATGCTGGTGTCGATCGAAGCGAGGCGATCATTGATCTCTTGAGTGGAGAGCGTCTGCGCTTGGTGGCCTGCGGTGCCGAGCTTGCTCGCGTTCACCCAGTCACGCAGATAGGCGCCGCTCGCGATTTGCTGGTCGCTGATCTCGCCGTTGATCCAGCGGAGGAGATCTTCGGTTCCTTGCGACGCGAGGTCGAGGACATGCCCCCACTCGTTGACGCTGGTCGCGACCTTCTCGCCGGTGAGCGGGTCATCGGCGTCCACCATGATTCCCCACGGGGACGGCTGCTGTGGGCTGCTGATGATGTTGACGCTGTTGTAGCGAAGGTCGCCGATGCGAGCGAGCAACCCCGCCTTGCCGCACGCCCCCGGATCGCTGACGATCACGGGGTTGTGGCAGAGCACGAAGACTTGCGGGCTGCCCGGTTTGTCCGAGTTGGAGTCTGCCAACAGCGCGTCCTCGTCTATGACACCGCTGGCGTCGAGAGCGCCGAAGCTGGTGGTGTCCGCGCCCACGCGATCGCCGTCGGCCTTCTGGCCGATGAGCGCAGCGCGGGTGACTGCGACGTTCCACGCATTGAGCGCGACGCGCGTCGAGGCGAAGAGGTCTGGTGCGCTGTCACCCCCAAAATACCAGGGGATCGTCTTGATCTTGCGCTCGTTCAACGGCAACGTGCACTTGTGTGAGAACTCGTCGCAACGCGAGCCCGCGTGCGTCAGGTTTCCGCCAGAGTCAGAGAACGCGCACTCGGCCTCGGTGTAGCCATCCGCAGACTTGCGGTGGACGTCCGCGCCGACGGGCGTTCCGGGGTAGGGACTGCCCTTCGCATCCGCGATGGGCATACCTTGCCCGTCGAGGATGAAGTCGCCGTTCGCGTCCACGCGATACTTGGCGATGTTGCCGTTGGCGTCGCGCCAGTAATCGACGGCGCACTGCGAGCCCTGGATGTGGCTCTTCTCCCAGATGTTGTACTTGGCCGCGAAGCGGTGCCAGCGCTCGTCCACGATGCCGTAGTTGCGGTCGTAGCCGAGGCGGTCCTGCGTGAACCAGCCGAAAGCGTCCATCTTGTTGCCGTCCCAATCCGACGGCTCGTAGTCGCGGTCGACCACCTTGCGGAACGACAGACGGAGAGTGACCTCGGTCGGGTTGCAGTTCGCGTACTGATTGCCGAAGAAGAAGCACGCCGGGTAGGTTCCGTAGGGCGTCTCCACCATCTGCGGCGTCGCGAACGCCTTGCTGGTGATGTCGAAGTAGCCCTCTTCGGGCACGATGACCGGAGCGTTCGGGCTGTTCGGATCAGCCTCGTAGTACTTCATCGGGTCGAACTTGACGCTGCCAAACAGGCCGAGTTGCGAGAGCGTGTCCACCTCGTAGCCGTCCGTGACCATGTTGGTCGACCAGTCGACGCGCATGAACTGACGCTGATACCAGGGGCGATCGCTGCTGTTCTCCTCGACCACGTTGAGCTCTTCGCCCGTGGACGGGTTGTATGCGCGGCGCACGTCGAAGTGGCTCTCGATGCGGAACATCGCGACCACTTGACCGTTGTTGCTCGCCTTGGTGCCGTTGTGATCGCTGTTGGCGATGTGCTCGTGAGTCTGTCGGCCGACGAGGAAGCCCTCTTGGATTTCCCACTTCATGCGGTTCAGCGGCTGAGCGTAGGTGGCGGTGAAGAGGCCATC
>JANYHY010000144.1 GCA_025362165.1 Myxococcales bacterium
CCGCTGCACTTTCAATTCGTGCTGGGTGTCCCCGGAGGGATCGGCCCCAAAGAGTCGCACGTGCGGCACATGATCTCGCTGTTACCCGCGGGCGCGACGTGGGGAGTCGCCGCGGTGGGACGCCATCAAAAGCCGATGAGCGAGCTCGCCATTCGCGCTGGTGGGCATGCGCGCGTGGGGCTCGAGGACAACATCTACTTGGATAAGGGAGTGCTCTCCGAAGGGAGCGCGCCGCTCGTGAAGCGCGCCGCGGAGTACGCGAGAGAGATCGGTCGGCCGGTCGTGGAGCCCAACCGCGCGCGCGCGCTCCTGAAGCTCGTCTGATGAAGACGCTCACGCTCGCATGCGACGATCTCACGCCGGTGCGAGCGTACGCTGCGCTGCGTGCCGCCAGCCGCAACGACGAGGCCGCCTTCTTGTTCGAGTCCGTCGTCGGCGGAGAGCGCTGGGGGCGCTACAGCATCCTCGGCTTCCGCCCGCGCTACGAGCTGCGGCTCGGGTTCGGCGGTTGGAAGGTCCACGGCTTTCGTCCACCGTTCGCGGATACTCTGGAGTCTGCGACTACCGATGTTCTCGCCGCGGCGAGCGCGCTCGTGGAGCCGAACCCGGCGAGATCCGTGGCAGAACGCATCGCGCGGTCGCACGTGGGGTACTTCGCGTGGGACCTCACCTCTCTCATCACGAAGGTCGAGCGTTGGCCTGACCCGAGCGCGCCGCTCGCGAGGCTGTTCGGCGGCAGCGTGATCGTCGTGTTCGACGCGCTCGCCCAGACCATGACGATCGCAGCGCCAGACGAGTCGTCGCTCGAACAGACGCGCGCCGCGCTCGACACGGCTCATCGATTGCCAACTATCGCAATCCCCAATAGGGGACTCATCCCCGATGACGTGAGCGTCGACGCGGATGACGAGCGCTATTGCGCTTCGGTGCGACGCGCGCAGGAGTACATCGCCGCGGGAGACGCGTTCCAGGTCGTCGTCGCGCGCAAGTTCACCGTGCCCGCGCGCGGTCGGGACGCGCTGGATGTCTACCGCGCGATGCGGCTGCTCAACCCATCGCCATACATGTACATCCTCGACATGCCAGGATCCGGCGAGAAACAGGGTCGATCGCAGATCCTCGGCGCAAGCCCAGAGACGCTCGTGCGGCTCGAGCGACCCGCGACAGGCGGAGACCGCGTGATGACCGTGCGACCGCTCGCCGGCACACGACCGCGCGGCGCGACTGAAGAGCAAGACCTCGCTCTCGAGGCTGAGCTACTGGGTGATCCGAAGGAGCGAGCCGAGCACGTGATGCTCATCGACCTCGGACGCAATGACGTCGGACGCGTCGCCACCGTGGGGAGCGTGCAGCTCGCGCGCAAGATGGAGGTCGAGCGCTACTCGCATGTCATGCACATCGTGAGCGAGGTGCGCGGGCGAATCCACGACGACGTGAGCGCGCTCGACGTGCTCGCGAGTGCCTTCCCTGCGGGCACGCTCTCCGGGGCGCCCAAGCTTCGCGCGATGCAGATCATCCGTGAGCTCGAGCTCGGCCCGCGCGGCGTCTATGGAGGAGCGGTGGGCTACTTGGGTCACGAGCTGGACTTCGCGATAGCGATCCGCACGGCGCGCTGCGAAAATGGAGTGTTCGAGGTCACCGCAGGCGCGGGTGTCGTGGAAGCGAGCGTGCCTCAGGCAGAGGCCGACGAGACGCGCAGCAAGGCGCGCGGGGTGCTCGCTGCGATCGAGGCGGCTACGTGTCGGTGATTAGGGCGGGCGTCATGGCACTCCAGGGGCGTGTTCCGGTTTGACGGAGGAAGCCCCTCCCGACCCTCCCGACCTCTCCCACGGTCGGGGGGGAGGAGAAGAGAAGAGTTGTCTGACTGCGCTCGCGATGCGGATGAGTGAGAACCGGAACGGACTTGCTAGTCCGTGGACGCGTCCGCTCCGCCGTCGAGGCAGAAGCCCTGTTTAGCCACCCTCGTTGGGAGGTACCCTGCGGGGGCTCGACAGTCCGAGACGGTGTTCCCGAAGCAATCGCAATAAGACATCGCCTTGCATGCGGGTGAAAACGGATGCGGCGTGAAGCACATCCCGTTCACGGCGCCGCACCCGTCCGCGATCGCGAAGTAGCATTGTGTATTGCCGGGACATTCGCCCGCCGGTCCGCAAGGTCCGGCCGAGGCTGCATCCATCGTCGCGTCCGAGGTGCTCGCGTCGACCACCTCGGGCAGGCCGCTTCCACACGCGACCATGATGACGACGCACGAGAGAGTCATGACCAAGAGCGCTTTCACGTCATGACCATCGCACGCGCGCCGAGCCGAGACCAGCTCACTCGGGTGAACGAAAGTCAGCCCTTCATCGCTCGGGCTACTTCGGCCAAGACGTCGCGTACCCCGCCCCGGTCGTGGGCGGACGTCGAGTCGTAACCGCGCTGGAGCGCACGGCTTGGGACACGAGCGTTGCAGAGTGAGAACTCATGGCTCCGTTCGGGCGGCAGAGCAGCATCCTGCAGTTCGTGCTGCGTCAACTGCCCAGCAAGAAGTAGACTACCCACATGGGCCGCGGAGCGTTGTTGATCCCGCTCGTCGCACTCTCGTGTGGCGAGCGGAGTGACATTGGCGGCGTTGTGCTCGCGAGTTCGGATGCATCCGAAATCATCGACGTTGGCGTCGCCGATGTCGTGCCACCTTGCGCAGATGCCGTTCTCACGACCACACACTCCGCGACCTTCATTGCAGTCGACGGCCCTCGAGTCCTTTGGGGTACCCAGGGCGGGGAACTCTGGAGTCATGATGGAGCCGCCACCACTCTCATCGTGACGGAGCCATCCCCGATCGCCGGGATAGCCGTGAGCGGCCAAAAGGTCTACTTCGCCGCCGGTTCGACGATCTTCGAGCTCGACGGCGAAACGGTGAGTCCATTCCTCGGCAATCAAGGAGACCCTCTATTCGTCGAGGCCGACGACCAGGCGCTCTACTATATGGATTTCACACACCAGAACGTCGTCCGCATCGACAAGACTACGCGCATGACGCGGCAGCTTCTGTCTGCCTTCGGGCGCGGACCTGGAATGACGATGGACGAAACGAGTCTCTATGTTTCATCGGGCCTTGTTGGACGTGGCAGCATCTTGCGAATCACCAAGACCGTCGGAGGCGGCCAGCAGATCGTCGCCCCGATATCCTCCCCAAAGCACGTTACGGTGAACGCCACTACGCTCGTCTTTCTCGATCAAGGCAACGTCGCGCGCGTTTGGGCCGCCGACAAACTTGGTGGCCCCACCCCGGTTCTCCTTCTCGGAGAATTGGGCAACGAGCAATTGAGTGACCTTTCGCTCGACGCGACGAGCGTGTACGTCACGAGTTGGGTGAATACGACCAACAATGGCCCGCACAGCACTTTGCGGCGGATTGCGCTCGACGGCTCGAAGACGGAGATTTTGGCACAAGCCGACGGCGTAGCGTTCAATGAAGTGTGCAATGACGCGACTGCAGTCTATTGGACCAGCGTCAATGTCGCCGGCTCGTCGAGCGCGGCGACCGTCCAGAAGAAGTGCAAGTAGATACTGAACGCTAGGTCGCTACGTCTCTAGGGCATGGGCAAAACAAACGCGTTTCGGGAAGCGTCAAGCCTCCTTTGGAACGGGCCCGCCTTTGCGATGACTCCCGTTTCCTCGATGCCCGAAGGTCTCAGCGACTGATGCCCTTGGTCCCGTTCCCTCGCCTCCCTCAGTCCAGCATGCGTCGAGTGTGGGCGTAGTCCATGATCCGCATGAAGGTGGCGGTGAACGACAGGCGAGTCTTGTTTGGGACTCGAACATCATGATGAGTCTTCGAGGTGCGTGGCGCCGATGTGAAGTCCTGCTGAAAATCGCGGTCGTCATGACCCCAGAAGAGGAAACTGCTCGGGCTCTCGACCGCCACCCAAAGATGCGGGGCGACGCCGGGTGTCTTCCACGTCGCGATTTGCTTGACCGTGCATCCGATGACGCCGCCCTTCTTCTTGTAGAAGGTCTTGAACTCCAATCGCAGCTCCTCCTTCCCCTCGAGAAAGTAGAAGCTCAGGTCGGGAGCAGCGGCCGCGCCTACACCGCCGTCGTCCTTGCAGAGGCGAACATCTCGCGAGTGATCGATCCATGGGTATAACCGCGCACAGAAGTCAGCCACGACTTTGGTCTCGATACTCATCGTCAAAGGATACGCGGAATGCAGCCCTGCCTCTGCACATATGAGTCCGTCGATGAGTGGCCAGGCACGCCGGCGCGGACGCGTCACGCATCTGCTCGTTTCATCCGCCAGCACTGCTCCGATCGGGTAGGGCGTAGGCAAATCAAACGCGTTTTGGGAAGCGTCAAGCGTCCGTCGCGAGGTTCCCGTCCCGACCAGTGAGTGACGAGCGAGCGGAGCTTTCGACGTTGTTTGTCCATCGCAACGATCGGCGTGCGATCCTCTGGGCATGAGCGAAGGGACACTCGGTGACGAGCTCGACGTACGGCGAGCGCGCCTCGTCGTCATCCACGACGCGTGGGTCGGGTACAACCCCCACTCGCCGGTTGCCGCTGTCTACGAGCTGCGACGAGGATCGCGCGGTTCTCCGGCGAGGGCCGTCTCTCCACCGCCATCGCGGGCGAGCGCATCGTCGAGGTCAGCGTTCCCTCCACCGCCACGACCCGGTTCCTTGCGGCGGTCGCTGGCGCGCCCGTGATCCCTGGCGCGTACGTAGCCATGCAGGCGTCGCACCGACGACTACCCGCACATTGAGATCGCCCTCCACGTGGACGTGCGCGACATGGGGGAGAGCCGCGGGATCGCGCTGCTGTTCACCAAATCGCAGGGCGACTTCCACGCCCTTGGGGCACCGTGCAGGACCGCCGACCTCCGTCGTTGTTGCGTCGACGGCGGGCATCAATTGCAGTAAGTCACCGTCAACGTCGAGGTCTTCGTTGGCGCCATACACACCTGATTCCTCGTCCAAATAATCATCTCGGCGAACGGGTGCGACGTGACCATGAAGCTCAGATAGTTCTTCCAGCGCCACTGGGGGATCATCGCCATCGCTTCAGCGGGCAGATCGAACGTCATGTCGGCCGTGTTTACATGATCGGCCGTGACGACCGCGTCCGTGGCATCGCCTGGGGCGTTCGCTCCCGGCGTGACCCAACCTTCGCTCACGGTTCGGTCTCGCCAGTTCACAGTGCTCTCAGACCACTGACTCCCGACCAAGTGAAGATCGAACAGGCCCATCGGCACAGGCGCACACGGGTTGCATGAGCCCAGTGGGCCAGGGCAGGACAACCTCGTCTTCTGCGCCCACGGCAGGAAGAGCCGGACCGCCATGATCGTGGCTCCGTCCGGGATGGCCGTCACATTGAATCGTACGAGCGCCTTCTTGGTGACGCCGTCGTTCCGGACGAACATGGCATCAGCGCCTGCGGTGTTCCCCATGGTCATGTCGGAAGAGATCGTCGACTCCGAGTCGGGCACGGGGATCGTCACGGTCGTGGTCGGGCACGCAGCGTCTACGGAGCTCGTGTCAGGGGCTTCACCTGAGTCTGGGTCGATGACATGAATGGTCGTGTTGCTACTGCACCCCAGCGAGACGAGGCACGCCGCTATCACAGTCCTTCTTCTCATGAGAGCATCGTTCCAGACTTCACACTCGCTGTCGACGTGCTGGCCTGCCCTGTGATGACGGAACCGTACAGATGGGCCGCAGTCAACGACTGGAGCGTCATCAAGGCTTCCGTAACTTCGACTTCCGGCGCTTGACCCCGTGCCCTCGGCGGTCTCGTCGACGCCTACCAAGAGCACACCACCTAAGTGATTCGCCAACGCCGCGATGTCTTTCGCCAGTTCCCACCACTCGTCCGCTTCCACCCGGAATTTGTAGTCGAGGGTTGCGCCTTCCTGCGCCGTGCGCAGTCGCTCAACGTCGTCGCGTGCCGCGATCCGCATTGATGAATCATGCGACAGATAGGTCATCAAGACCAAGGCCAGTTTCGCATCTCCAAAATGATCCGAGACACTTTCTACAAGGTTACGCAGCATGTCTCGGAGGCTGCGTCCGTGTTCGCCACAAAGCAGAACGCGCGGCCGCTCTTTCGAGTGGTCGCGCGTTCTATCGGGAACGGGCTTCAGACTGTTAGGCGTGCGCGGCTCCGTTCGAAGCGATCGCGATCGCGCCGTTGCTCATGCCATTCGCCTTCACGGGCGGAAGCGCTGCGATCGGCGTGGTCTCGATCTGCGGCAACATCGTCGTCGCGGGTGCAGGTGCAGGCGTAGGCGCGGGTTGCGGCGTGACTACCGCGTTTCGTGCGTGGCGCTTCCCGATGCCAAGACGCAGCAGCTGATCGCGTCGCGTGATCGCCGTGCGTGCGCAGTCCGACCAATC
>JANYHY010000162.1 GCA_025362165.1 Myxococcales bacterium
AGGGATCTGGACTTGGTAAATCGTGGTCTGACCATCGCTGAAGTAGGGCGGGGTCTGGTCGTTCATGCCAAGGACGGAGGGCGAGGTCACCTGGTTGCCGTCCGTCGCCGCGCACGCGCTCCCCACGAGAGCCGCGAGACCAACTGCCAAGAGGTGGGGGCGAGCGCCCGCGACACGGGGGGCAGTCTCCCTCGAAAAGCCGCTAATTTTGGCCTTTTCCATAGTGATTTTCCTATCCCCCCCATTGTTTGCGAGGGCTGTGCCGTGGTCAATCAGTCTCTTCCGTTGGCGCATATGTGCGAAGTGGTGACCGCTCTTCTGGTGGCCGCGAGGTGCTAGCTTTGCTGGGTGACGTCGAAGTGGCTGAGCGCCGATGGAGTACGCGTCGACGGGCCTTGCGGCGTGCTCGTCGAAGGACTGACGTTCGCGTCGGAGGGCCCGCACCTCGCGGTCGTCGGTGGCTCGTCGGTGCTGGGCTCCGCGCTCGCCGGGCTCTCACAGCTCGCGCGCGGCGTGCTCTCGGTCGACGGCGCGTCAGTGTTGGAGGCTCGTCGTGCGAACGCGATCGTCTACGCGCCGGTCGACCCGCGCATGCCGGCGGACTGGAGCGCTAGGCAATGGACAGCGTGGTCCGCGCGCCTCTGCGGGATGTCCGTCGCCGCCGCGAACGCCGCCGCAGCGGGTGCGCTCGCGAAGCTCGGGCTCGCGGATTGGGCGGACAAGAAGCTCTCGTCCGCGCCACTCTCCGCGCGGCGAGCGACGTCTCTCGCGGCGGCGCTCGCGACCGGCGCACGCACGATCGTGTTCGACGATCCGACCGCGGGCTTGCCAGACGATGCGTCGCGGACGCTGGAGCGCGTCGTTGCAGAGGCGCTCGACGACGTTCGCTGGGTTTGGCTCACGGGCCGCATCAAGCTTGCCTCTCCGCTTGCGCTGCGCGTGGACGACGCGCTCTTGCTTGGAGACAGTGGCGTGCTCGCGCAAGGCTCGCCCGCCGAGATAGCGTCGCGCGATCACGTGTACGCGCTGCGCGTGATCGGACCGGCGCAAGCGCTGGCAGAGCTGGCGCGCAGCAAGGGCGCAGCAGCCACAGCCAAGGATCGCGAGCTCACCGTCGATCTGGCCGCGTCGCAGACGACGCACGACCTCTTTGCCTGGGCGGTCGAGGCGGGCGTGACGATCGTGTCGCTGCGGCCGGTGGCGGACGGCGTCGCATGAGTCTGTGATAGAACGAGGACCGATGGCACCTCCCACCAAGCGCACGGACGCCACGCTCACGGCACCCATGGAGAGGCTCGGATCAGGACGCCTCGGGAGCTATGCGCTCATGGGCGCGGCCGTCGGTGCGGTCCCGTTGCCGTGGTTGCCAGGGTCGATCGCGTCGCGCATTCGCGGCGCGCTCGTGCAAGACATCGCCATGCGCTACGGCGTCTCGCTCACACCAGAGGCTCGGCAGACCCTCATCGAGCAAGGCATCACCGAGGGCTCGGGCGGCTTCGTCGGTTCGGCCCTCAATTTCGCGGCGACCCGCGTGCTCTCGCGTTTCGGGCCGTTGATGTTTCTCTCGCCGCTCCGCTCCGCCCTGCTCACGTTCGCGCTCGGGCACCTGTTCACGCGATACTTGCAGACTGCACGTGACTCCGCGGCTGTGCGCATCGATCAGATCGAGGCCAAGCGTGTGCGGCGCGCGATCAACAAGTCGCTCACGCTGCTCTTCACGACCCCGCCGCGTCCCGAGCACGTCGAGTCGGTCGCTCCCGAGGAGATGCGCGATCAGATCACGCAAGCGACCGATGGCCTGTTGTCGTTTGCGGCGAGCCTCCCAGGCTGGGTCGTTCGAAGGCTCGAGGCCGCGTTCGACGAAGCCATCATCGAGCACTGATGAGCGGTAAAGCGGGTCGCGAGGGCGTCGCGCGCGCCAAGCGCGTGATCGTGAAGATCGGCTCGAGCTCGCTCGCTTCCGTGAACGACGCCTGCGCTCGCATCGCGAGAGACGTCGCCGTGCTACGCGCATCGAAGAAGTCCGTCGTGATCGTCTCGAGCGGAGCGATCGCGCTCGGTTGGCAGAAGCTCGGATACAAGTCGCGCCCGCGTGAGGTCAAGAAGCTCCAAGCGTCGGCGGCTGCGGGACAGAGCTCGCTCATGCGCGCGTACGAAGAGGCGTTCGCACCGCTCGGCGTTCCGGTTGCGCAGGTCCTCCTCACGCACGCAGATCTTTCGGATCGCACCCGCGCGAACAACGCTCGAGACGCGCTCGGTGAGCTCTTGTTGGCGGGGGCCGTGCCGATCCTCAACGAGAACGATTCGGTCGCCGTGGAGGAGATCAAGTTCGGCGACAACGACCAGCTCGCAGCGATGGTCGCGCCGCTGGTGGACGCAGAGCTCGTGGTGCTGCTGTCGGATGTAGCGGGTGTGCTGGACGCGCGAGGCGAGCGCGTGCGATCGACCTCGGACGTCGCGGAGCTGTTCGCGCTCGTGAACAAAGGCAAGAGCGCGGGAACCGGCGGCATGGCGAGCAAACTGGAGGCGGCGCGACGCGCGTCGCTGACGGGCGCGCACGTCGTGATCGCCAACGCCAAAGAGCACGAGGTGCTGGCATCGATCGCGCGGGGAGAAGACGTCGGCACGCACGTCCTCGCGGCGCAAACGCGGATGAGCGCGCGAAAATATTGGATCGCGTTCACGCTTCGTCCACGCGGAGATCTCGTGCTCGACCCAGGTGCCGTGAGAGCCGTCCGTGAGAACCGGAGTCTGCTCGCGGTGGGCGTGATGGGTGCGCGCGGAGATTTTCGCGAAGGCGACGCCGTACGTCTCCTGGACGGCGCAGGCAAAGAGCTCGGACGAGGCCTCGCGAGCGCCGATTCGACGAGCGTCCTCAGAGCGGCCGGAAAAGCGAACGAGGTCGTGATTCACAAAGACGAGCTCGTGATCGACGCTGGCTAGGGCTTCGCTGGAGGTCCGATGAAGGTCGTGCTGCGCGAGGCGGGCGGGGCGTTGAGGTCGTGAGAGGCCGTGCTGCGCGCGATGATGTTGGACGCCTGCGTGAGCATGTCCGGCTGAACGGCGACGTCCAGCACGCGCCCGCTGATCGAGTTGTGGCATTGCGCGCAGAGCCCGCTGAAGAACTCACGGCGGAACGACTGGTGCGTGTACTCGCCTGGGTAAAAGGACATCTCTTCGCGTTGAACGCGCGGCAGCTGTCCCTTGGAGGTCGCCGTCTCGGGCATCTGCAGCACGATCGGAACGCCGCCGGGGATCGTGAATTTCGTGGAGTGGTCCGTCTCGATGGGCACGGTGCCGAGGAGCCTGCGACGCACATAGACCTGACCGAAGTCGTCCGTCGCCACGTTCGCGCCGCCCGCTTGGAATGACGTCACGTTTGCAGTGGGCGGCATCTCCTCGAAGACCTGGAACGCAGAGAAGTCCTCGATCGGGCGACCCGTTGGAGTGTTCTGGAACAAGAGAGACGCGAGCAGCGGCACGTCGAGCACCGTGATCTCAGCCTCGAAGTGATCTTCGGGTTGGATGTTCGTGTGCCCGTTCGGCTCGTCGAACGCCGACGCGTAAACGCCTTTGTTCGCGCGCGCGAAGATCGCCACCGCTTGCACCTCCGATGTGCCCGCAGCGCCGAACAGCTTGGTGCTCGTGTTGTTGACCGGATCGACGACGTACACGTCGTAGTCACCGTTGAACGTCTTGGCGTCGGTCGCCACCCCGTACGAGACGAGGATGTTCCCGTTGGGGAGCGCCGCGGGCGAGCTGTACACGCCCTTCGTGGGAGTGCCTGCCTTGCCGCTCACGTTCGAGTCAGGGAACTGCAGCGACCGAAGGAAGAATGCTGCCTCTGGCGACGCGCTCGAGTTCGGATCGATCACGGAGGGATCGATGGCGTAGTCCTTCGGGTCAGCGCTCTTGAAATCGACGCCGATGGAACGATTGATCACGCCGAGCGCTCCGCCTTGGTGCGCGGCGCCGTCCGCGAAGATCGCCGCGAAGTTCCTGTCCGCGAGCTCCACCACCTGCGACACCTCGTGGTGGCCGATCGAAGAGCGCTGCCCAAACAATGGGTGATAGTCGCCGCCGTCCAGGTTGATGCGCCGAAGCGCGAGCTGATAGAAGCCTGGCTCGCGCTTCTCCGTGTCGAAGATGACGCGACCATCGCTCATGAAGCTCGGGTAGCGCTCCATGTTGAGCTGGAACGTGAGCTCACGGACGCGATCGCCCATGCCTGCAGGGTTGGGCTCGAACACGTAGAGGTTGGCGTTGAGCTTCGTCGGATCTGCCGGCGTGCGCTGCGGTCCGGTGTAGTCGAAGTTCGGGTGGTTGACGCCACGCGTGGATGCGAAGACGAGCTTCACCACGCCCTTGGCGTCAGGCGGGCTGTATTGCGGATCGAAGTTGTGCACCAACATTCCACCGACCGAGGGGCCGCCTGCGTTGATCGCCGCGTGCTTCTGGCAGTTGGTGCCGTCTGCGTTCATCTCGTAGATCTGCAGGGGCTCGCCGGCGCTCGTGCGCGCCGCGAACGCGATCTTCTTTCCGTCCCAAGAGACCGCGGGCCGCTTGATGTCCGCGCTTGCGGGCGTGAGGCCACACCCCGCCGAAACGGATCGGTCCATCCCGAGGGTGATGGTCGTGTTGGTCTGCGTCGCGTCGACGATGTGAAGATCAGAGTTGGGTTGGTACGACTCGAAGTCTTGCGCGCGATCGCTCCCTTGTGGAGCCGCGCGGCTCACGTAGACGATCGCGGACATCGGCGCCAAGTTGCGCGAGGCGCGCTCGCGCTTGTGCCACTCCTTGATCACGCAATACGCAGGGATCTTGTCGATGTCGCCGTTGTCGTAGTCGTACGGCTTGCCCGTGAGCGGGTTGGTGTCGCAGATCGTTGGCGTCGCGTTCTTGTCCTTGAAGTCTTCGAGCAGAGCGCCGCCGCGGTGAGTGACTCGGCTCGCGCCCTGTCCTGTCGTGAACGTGGCGTTGGGGCGGAAGAGGTTCTTGGCCACGAGGCGGCTCGCGTCGACGTCGTCGCTGTCCAGCGAGAGTTGCGCGATCGACAGCGCGTAATTCCTTTTTGTGGCGCTGAGCGAGAAGCTGCCGCCCGAGCCGCCACGTAGACGATAGTCGTGGAACATCGCTGCGGAGTGGCACTGCAACATCATGCAGCCCTTCTTGACGAGCATCGGCTGGACTTTGTGTGTGAAAAACACGAAGTTCGGATCCGGGTTGGCGATCGACAACGGGCCGTGCGCCGTCGCCCATTTCAAGATCGCCTGATAGCTGTCGTCGTTGATGCTGGTGAAGATCGCGCCGCCCTCGTGGAAGCTCCCGCCGAGTGAAGGCGCGAGCGGCCTGCGCACGAGCTCGCTCTGCTCGGGCGTCTGCGCCATGTACTCGGTCGCCGCGAAGTAGTTCCAACGCACCTGCTCCGGCGAGTCACCGCACGTGAGGTACAGCTCGTTCGATGTGGTGCCGTGGCAGTTCGACGCCGCGCAGTTCGCCTTGATGACGGGCGCGACCTGATCGCGAAACTGGCTAAAATCAGCCGTAGCGGGGTCTTGGTTCTTCGTCGGATCGAACCCAGGATCAGAGCCGAGGGTGGTCGAGCATGGGAGCCGCGTGAGCGTGGACGGCGCCACACCGGAGTTGTTCGCGGT
>JANYHY010000184.1 GCA_025362165.1 Myxococcales bacterium
CGGCGATGGCGTGCGGCGGCGGACAGTCACACGTGAACTTGTTCGCGACCGATTGGGAGGACGATCAAGGAGCGAGCATCGAGGCCGTGCGCGCGCGACTCGGCGGCGCGAAGGCGATGCTCAACGCGGACGTCGCGGTCGGCGTCGCGGGCAACAGCGACAAGCTCGTTGGCACCAACCTCGCGACCAGCGCCACGTGGAGCGTCTCGCACGCGATCGAGGATCGACCGATCATCGCGGGCGGAGTCGTCGTGTCGCAGGGCGGCGGAGAGCTCTTCGCGGTCGACGCTCAGACCGGGCAAAAACTGTGGGCTCGACCGAGCACCGGTCTCTTGCTGCACGGCGCTGGCGATGACGGGAAATTCACAGCGGTCACGCTCGGCGCCTCGGGCACTGCGGGCTCGACGCTGCTCGCGATCGATCGCCAAGGCAACGTCGTACAGAAGGTCGAGACCGACAAGAACCTCGGCGCCCCTGCGGTGATCAAGGGCCTCGCGTTCATCCCGTGGGGGCAGCAGTACCTCACGGTCTACGACATCGAGGCGGGCAACGAGATCGCGCGCGTGCTCGTGCGCGGCAAATTGAGCCGCGCGATGACGATAGGCGGCGGCCTCTACTTTGGAGAGGTGGAGCTGTTCCGCTTCGACGAGCAGATCAAGAACGCGTCGAAGGGCGGCACGACCAAGATCGCCATCCCGGCGCGCGAGCTCCCAGCTTCGCCTTCTCTGCTTCGCGCAGGAGACGAGAGGCAGAGCGCGGTCGCGCTGGCGCCGGACAAGACGCGCGTCTACGTGCGGCCCGCTTCGGCGGACGGTCCTGCAGGCCTCGACTCCTCGCGCTTCTACGCGACGTACTTCCGTCTCGCGATGGCCTTCGAGTCGCAGAAGGGATCGCTCGCCTGGGTGCACTCGCGCACCGCGGACATCCTCGGCGGCGCCGCGGGGGCGGGCTCGCTCGTGCTTTGTGACGAGCAAGGCAAGGTCACGATCCTCGACGCGGCGACAGGCGCGAGCACCGGCGAGAGATCGCTTGGCGAACCGCTCAAGAGCTGCACTGTGAGCGCGGATGGGCTTAAAGCAGGCGCGCCGTCGACTCCCGCCCCCGCGCTCGGAGCGCAGCTCTCGTCCGCGGTTCAGAACAACGATCCCGAAATGGTGACAGGTCAACGGTTGCTCCTGAGAGAGCTCGCGCAGCAAGAGGACGAGGCCGCGACCAAGACGCTGATCGATCTCGCGAGCGATCCGCGCACGGCTCCGCTGCTCGTGAGCGACGCTCGGTCCGCGTTGGCTGCGCGGCGCAACGGCTCGCGCTTCATGGTCGAAGCCCTCGGGCGCCACTACGACTTCCTGAAGGACGTGCTCCGCGGACCGCCAGTCGGACCGATGGCGCAAGCGCTCGCCTCGATGCGCGACAAGACCGCGGCGCCGCTCCTCGCCAGCCACCTGCTCGATCCGTCGGACACTGACGACGACATCAAGCAAGCCGCAGCGGCGCTCGTCGAAGTGGGCGACGCAGCGCAGGTCCCGATCCTGAAGGAGTTCTTCGGACTGTATCGATCGAGCGCGGAGAACGACGAGGTCGCGCAAGCAGCGGTGAGCGCAGGGCACGCGCTCTTGCGTTACGGTGGCGCGGACGGGCGCAAGGTCGTCGACGCCGCGCTCGCAGATCCGAACACGAACTCGACGCTCAAGCCTCGCCTCGCCGCGATCGAGCAGTCCCTCGACGCCGAGAAATCGCTCAACACCGACAAGAACAAGCCGCCGCCGAAAAAGTGACCGAGCCAAAGGCACGATCACTCCCAGGTTCTCTCCAAGGACCCGCAGGGTCGGCTCGGAGGTGATCGAGATTCGGTGATACACTGAGCGGATGCGGCTTGGGTGCGCACTGCTGATCGCGTCCACCGCATCTTGCGGGCTCTTTCCCTCGCTCGACGATCTGAGCGGCGACGCTTCGTCCACGAATGACGCCGCGGCAAACGACGTCATCGTTCCCGACGCGCGACTCGACACTTCGCTCGATACGTCGCCGACGGCGGCGTGCGACGCGGGACTGACCGCGTGTGGCAACAGCTGCGTGAACACCTCGTCCACCTCGACGAGCTGCGGAGCGTGTGGTCACGACTGCCTCGGAGGGTCCTGCACCGCGGGCAAGTGCGAGCCAGTGATGCTCAGCTCTCATGGCGGCAATGACGTCGTCGTCGACAAAGGCGAGGCGTACTGGGTGAGCTCCGGAAGTGCGTCCGCGTCCAAGTGCTCCACCTCCAACTGCTCGGGTACGTACGTCTTGCTTGCGTCCAACCAATTCGGGATCGACGACGTGGTCGTGGATTCGACGAACGTCTATTGGAACAAGAGCAGCAGCGTCATGAAGTGCGCGCGCGCGGGTTGCAACTCGACGCCGACCTCACTCGTGTCTGGTCAAGCCACCGCGGACGGTGGCGTTCCGAGCTTCGATGGGATCGCCGTCTCGTCCACCACTGTGTTCTTCCCGCTCGGCGGGTCGCTCCTTGGCTGCGGTACCTCCGGCTGTGGGAACTCTCCCACCATAGTGACCTCGGCGGGGGCTGACGATCTCGCGGTCGACGGAACCAATTTGTACGGCACCACGTACAGCACGCTCTGGAAGTGTCCCTTGGGCAGCTGCAGCAACGTCACGCGCACGTCGTTCGCGACGAACCTCACCGGCGCTGAGTCGATCGCGGTCGACGCGACGAGTGCTTATTTCAGCTTCGGAAGCGGTATCGGAAAGTGCGCGCTCACCGGCTGCGGCATCGCGCCGACGATCTTGGCGAGCGGCCTGAACGACGCGTCCGATCTCGTCGTCGACGCCGCCAATGTCTACTGGACCAACCCCACCAACGACACTGTGCATCGTTGCGCGATCAACGGTTGTAACAACCAACCCGAGACCATCGCGACTGGGCAGAACAACGCCAAGGGCATCGCGCTCGACTCGGTCGCGGTCTACTGGACGACCTCTACGAGCCTGGCGCGCCTCGCCAAGTGAGTCACGCCTTCTTGTCGTGAGCGATCATCGGATAGACAACGCCCGCCAACGCAGCGCCCACGAGCGGCGCGACCCAAAAGAGCCAGAGCTGCGTGATCGCCCAACCGCCAGCGAACAACGCGGGGCCTGTGCTGCGAGCGGGATTCACAGACAGGTTCGTGACAGGGATCCCGATCAGGTGAATGAGCGTCAAGCCGAGTCCGATCGCGAGCGGCGCGAAGCCCTTGGGCGCGCGCTCGTCCGTGGCGCCCAAGATGATGAAGAGGAACGCGAAGGTGAGCACCACCTCGGCGACGAGCGCGGACGACATGCAATAGCCGCCAGGTGAGTGCTCCGCGTAGCCGTTCGAGGCGAAGCCCTGATGGACGTCGAAGCCGCTCTTGCCGCTCGCGATGAAGTACAGGACGCCCGCAGCGGCGATCGCTCCGAGGACTTGTGCGATCACGTAGACGGGGAGCTCGCGCGCGGGGAATCGCTTGCCGACCACGAGGCCGAGCGTCACTGCTGGATTGAGGTGACATCCAGACACGTGACCGATCGCGTAGGCCATCGTGAGAACGGTGAGACCGAACGCGAGCGACACGCCCACGAACCCGATGCCCAGGCCTGGGAAACCCGCGGCCAACACTGCGCTCCCGCAACCTCCGAAAACGAGCCAGAACGTCCCCAAGAACTCCGCGGCTGCGCGATTTGCAAGCGGCATGCGGACGGAGGCTACAACAGCGCAGACAGTGGATCCATAGGAGCGGCTCGCGATGAATTCAAAGCCTCAGCTGCATCTGGATGCTGGTCTCCACGCCAGCGTAGTAACCGGCGACGACGCCCGCTTCCACGAAGCCGAGCGAGCGATAGAACATGTGCGCGACGACGTTGTCGGCCCGGAGCTCCAATCTGATCGCTCGGGCCTGCGCGGTCTTGCAGCACTCGATTTGCCAGGTCATGAGTTTGCGGCCGAGGCCCGTGCGCTGATGGGAGGGCGCTACCGCCAACAGGGTGAGGTGAACCACCTCCGCTCCGTAGTGCGCGATCGCGAAGCCCACGACGCGAGACCCCGACGCTGCGACGACCGTGAGCGTGTGCTTGTCTCGCACGTGCGCGAGCACCTTCTCTGGTGTGTACGTCCAGCCGAGGCCCTTCTCCACGAGGTCGCGCGACATGACCGCGATCGCCTCCGCATCGCTCGAGCGCGCGAGTCGGAGGGCTTCGACGAGCATGCTCCTAAGGTACGCCTGCTTCGTTGCGCGCGCCGTCCAATAGGCCGAGCTCTTCCTCGCGCGCGAACAAGCAACACTCGCTGCCCATAGGAAAGTCGCTGCAGGAGGCCGGTCGAAGCGTGTAGATTGCACATTTATTGTCGCGACCCAAGTTGCGGCAATCTCCACCTGAGAGGAGCCTCAAGACGAGCTTGCCGTCCTTGCGGCGCCGCGCAGAGGGCAGCTTTGCGAGCTCTGGACGTCCGCCGTCGCGGAAGCGCTTGATGTCCACGCGGGAGAGGATCACCTCGTTGCTTCGGCAGCACGCGCCGCACTCGAGGCAGTCGAGTTCGAGCGCGCGCGTCGGTCCCTCGTGGATCGAGTCTCGCGTGCACCACCCTCGCACGATGTCCATGCAGTCCGCCGGAACGGTGATGAACCCGAGCCCGAGCAGCGCGCCGTCCATCGCCACACGCCAGCTCGACTTGCCGAGGTCGAGCATCGCCCAATAGCCGAGATCGCCTACGTGGCTCTCTTTTGGCGCACGGACGACGAGGCGCGCGCTCTTGTCGGAGTACCAGACGATCGCGTGACCTCCGCGCTTGGCCCAGGCCGCGGCGTTCTTCTCGTACTTCGCTATGAAGGACCGCACCACGGGGCGATCGATGCGCGCTGTTGGCATGGGCCGTCCTTTAGCCCGAGCGCTCATGCGCTGTCGACGTGGACGAAGAAGGGTCCGGCGTGCGATCGTGGTGGGCCATGCGGATCACCGTCCCCGAAGACACCGGGCGCGTTCGAGTCGTCCAAGCGCCCGCGGAGGGTGACATCAAACTCGCCATCCTCGGCGACAGCGTCGCGCCCGAGCACAAGCAATGGTTCTGCTTCGACGCGCACGGCGACGTCGACAAAGAGCGAGTCATCATCTTGGAGAACGCCGGCGAGACCACGTACGCCGACGCGCTCGAGCAATACAGCGTCTGCGCTTCCTACGAGCCGGAGGGGCCCGACTGGTTCCGCGTGGACACGGAGCTCCGCGACGGACAACTTCGTGTGATTCACACACCAAGGTCAGAGCTCGTGCGTTATGCCTATTTCGCGCCGTATCCGCGCGCTCGGCGCAACCGCGTGATCGAAGAGGCGCGCCAGACCGGACGCGCGCGTGTGCGCAGGCTCGGCAAGAGCATCGAGGGGCGCGGGATCGATCTGCTGACGTTCGGGAGCGAGTCCGACGAAGCGATGAAGCTCTGGGTCATCGCACAACAACACCCCGGCGAGACGATGGGCGCGTGGTTCGCCGAGGGGCTCATCGGCAAGTTCTTGTCCGGCGAGGACCCGCTCGTCTCCGCGCTCCTCGAGCACGCGCGCGTGAACGTGATCGCATGCATGAACCCCGACGGCGCCACGATGGGCAACCACCGCACGAACGCGGCCGGCAAGGATCTGAACCGCGCGTGGTGGGAGGCGAGCGACACGGAGTCCCCCGAGGTGCTCCTCGTGCGCAAGGCGCTCTACGACAGCGGAGTCGACTTCTTCTTGGACGTTCACGGGGACGAGCACACGCCCTACGTCTTCATCGCGGGCGCGGAAGGCAATCCGCATTACAGTGATCGCATTGACGCGCTCGAGGACGAGTTCGACAACGCGATGCTCGAGGCGAGCTCGGATTTCCAAACCGAGGAGGGCTACCCGAAAGACTCTCCAGGCAAAGGCGATCTGCGATGCGCGGGCAACTACGTGGGCGAGGTGTTCGACTGCCTCTCGCTCACGCTCGAGATGCCCTTCAAGGACAACGACAACGCACCCGATGAGGAGCGCGGCTGGTCTCCCGAGCGATCGATGAAGCTGGCTGGCGACGTCGTCGAGGCGATGGCCAGCGTGCTCGACGTGCTGCGATGAGCAAGACCCAGACAAACAGGCCAGTCGATTTCGAGTTCGTCTGAAGCGGTCCTTGCGGCCAAGCCCAGCGTTTGGGATCATGTGACGATGTCTTGGCGTTTGGTGGCTGCGGCCGTGGTCGTCTCCGTGGGTGTGTTCGGCGCGGCGTGCGCGACAGGCCTTGTTCAGGTCGATCCAACGATCGACTCGCCCGAGGCGGGCTCCGACAGCGGACCGCCAGCAGACGCAGGTTGCCCTCAATTCAACACCGACACCAATCCGAAGCACTGCGGCTCGTGTACGAAGGCGTGCACCGACTTGCAGGTGTGCTCGAGCGGCGCGTGCAAGGCCGCGTGTGACGCTCCCACGATCAAGTGCGCATCAGATGCCGGCGGAGGGTGCGCGGATCTCACGAGCGACACGAACCACTGCGGCAACTGCAGCACTGTTTGCACCAACGGCGACGCAGGCGGGCTCGCGCCAGGCTCCAACAATCCCGACGCGGGCATCGCCTTCGACGGTGGTTACGACAGCGGCATCGGGTGGGCGCTCGGCACTCCCGGGTGCACCAAGAGCATGTGCGCGATCGCCTGTCCGATGGGGCTCACTGCGTGCTCCGACAAGATTTGCTACGACACGCAGAACTTCCACGACCACTGCGGCGACTGCAACACGGCGTGCGCGCAAGACACCGAGTGGTGCAGCGCAGGTCACTGCTGCGCGCTCGGTCAAGAGACGTGCAACGGCGCGTGCATCGACGTGCTCAGCGATCCGGCCAACTGCGGTGGTTGCAACATCAAGTGTCCCAACAACCTCCCCCAGTGCGGCGGCGGAACGTGCACCGCGGGTGTCACCTACAGCGAGAGCTTCACGAGCGGTCAGACACCGAACAGCCAATGCACGAACTGGAAGACCTTCCAGGCATCGCTCACCGGCAGCTACTCGTCGATCACGATCTCTGGGAGCAACGACATGGTCGGCTCCACGTGCACAGGCGCGGCAGCCGATCAGCTCTGCAAGGCGCTGCACAACAACATGACGACGAGCGTCAGTTGCAACGCCAAGACGTGGGCGACCGGTACGTGCGGCGGCGGCTTGGAAGTGACGAGCACAGGGAGCATCTGCAACTGCAACTCTGGCTACACTTCGCGTCCTTGCATCGGCAACAGCAACTGGGGCGGCGTCAACACCTCCACCTGCGGCGGGCCCACCCAGACCATCATCGTCACCTGCAAGTGAACCTCGACAAGCGTTCCATTCCTCTGTGTCGAGGGACTAGCCGCGGTCGAGCTCCAGCGCTTCGATCATCGCGCGAGCGAGCGCGTGCGACACAGCCGGCGGGGGGAGCCCGGCGAGAGTGAGCGTTTCAGTGGAGAGGTCGATGGCCGCGTCGATTTCGAGCTTGTTTGCAGCCTCGCGGACGTGATGTCGCACTCGCGCACGCTCCGTCTTGGTCAGTCGAAGGAGCAGCCAAGCGTGCACGTCGTGCGACAGCGCTGCGTGTGAGGTCTCTTCGCGAGCGATGGCCTTCATCGCGAGTGCGAGCATCGGATCGGTCGCGTGGACCGCCTGATGGTGCGCGAGCAGAGCGGAGAACGTCTCGCGCACTCGCCCTTCGACTGCGTTCTCGATCGCGATGTCCACGATCGCTCTACCTAGTGCGCGGCGCTCACGCGGCACACGTACGGACGGGGCTGGACGCGCGCCACGTTGCGACGCGAGGCGCGTCATGCGACGCGAGTGGCGCACTTCGTCCGAGCGAGCAACGCGCACGCGCTCGACCAACTGCCGGGGCGCTCCGAGAGACGTGAGCTCTCGTGCGAGCCGAGAAAACGCGTGGATCGACTGTCGCTCGAGAGAGGCGGTCGCTGCGAGCCACGCCCCGTACTCGTCCACGCCTAGACCGGCCGCGCGCGATTGTCCGCTCGTGCGTCTGCCCGCCCCGCAGCTCTCCGCGAAGATGCACTCGACGAGCGGCGCGCCGCCGTCCACCGTGATCTTGCGACAGGACAGCGTGGAGCCGTTGCACGCGGCGTTGCAGTCGAGCGGCTCTTCTCCGCCGTCGAAGCCGCCATCGGGGCCGTTCGCCTTCGGCAACAGCGGCTCGGTCGTCGAGTACGTGGGCGGACAGGAGCCGCACGGGGAGCCGTGCGCACCGATCGAGAGTCCACCGATCAGAGCGGTGAACAACTTGGCGAGCGAGCGTTGCTTCATGGTGTCGTCTCCACGATGACGGTCCTCTTCTGACGAGCTGCGAGCGTCGCGCGCGGAAACGCCGCGGAGGCGGAAATCAGCTGTTGTCGTGTGATCGTGAGCTCGACCGCGCACGTGGAAGTGGCGCGGAAATCCGCGGGCTGGAGCGTGAACGTGCCGAGATCCGTCCCGAGCGCGCGCGGCGACGTACCGCACCCCGAGAAGGTGAGCGTCGTGGCGTTGCTCGGGTCGGCATTCCATGTCCAGGTCATCGGCGTGCTCCGCGACGCAGAGTTCGGCGGCGGATGGATGGTGAAGGCCGGGGGAAGCTGCACGCTCGCTTGCTCCGTCCCGGACGCGCGCGAGAGACCGAACGTCACGACGTCGGACGGCGTTGCGAGCAGCGCGACGTACCCTTCGACGCGACCGACCCCGAAGGGCACCAGAGAGAGACGCGCCGCTCCAGTCGCTTCGACGAAGAGCTCGTCGCCACCTCCGACGATCAGACCTGGTCGTACGTCCACCAGCACCTCGAGCCCGTTGCTCTCGATCGCACCTGGGAACGCGAGGCTCGACGAAGGCAGCGACGACGTGATCGGTTGCTGCGGCGAATCCGTGGAGCTCGTGCAAGCGGCAAGAAATAGAGCGAACCATCTCATGGCGTTGACTCGAAGGTAGTCGTGCGAGTCTGCGTCGTGGCTTCGTAACGGGCATCCGGCGGAGTCGTGCGCACCATCGTGACTGTCCCGGTGCAGCTCGCTCCAGCGCCCGCAGCAAACAACTCGCCTGCGTTGAACGTGTAGATCCCAGACTCGAACGAGAGCGTGCGCGAAGCTCCGGGGATGCAATCACCCGTGACACCGAGGGTCACGGACCACGGACCCGTCGCGGCGTCCCAGGTGATCGTGAGGGGCGCGATCCGCGACGCAGTTGCGGGTGCGTGCAGCGTGAACGCAGGAGGCAGGAGCAGCGTCGTCTTCAACTCCGCGTCTCGGAGTCGAAGGAGCACGACGTCGATGGTGCCCGTCACCGTCCCAAGATCCAGATCGAACGCGCCTCCACCGCGAGTGTTCATCGGAAGCTCGAGCGACGCGAAGCGCGCGACGAGTCGATCGCCATCCACCAAGATCATGCCTCCGTGCGGTCCGACGAGCGTGGCGTGCAGCGTCGAGGTCGACTCGTCTGCCGTCGCGGTCACAGTGACTCGCGTGTCCTTCGACGAGATGTCGCTCGAGATCACTGGCGGCGACGAAGAGCACCCGATCAGGCTAAAAACAAGGAGCGCGCGCATCACATCACCGCAAGCGCGATGAACGCGCCGAGCTCTTGTTGTGTGTAGACGCGTACGGGATCTCCACCTGTGGCCGCGACCCAGCTCGCGTGAAGACCGAACTGGAACAAGCCCACGCTCGTCGCGAGCTCCGCCCGCTGCTCCCATGTTGGCAGCGTCGTCCCGATCGAGATCGGGATCGCGAGGTAGCGAGCTTGCAACGCGATCGTGCGCGTGGGCCAGACGCGCAGTCGTGTGGACAGGTACGGATAACCTCGACCTGCATACCAATAGCGACCAAGGTCTCCACCTGCTCCTGCGCTCGCGATCCACGATCCAGGCAGCTTGCCGCCCCAAGACGCGATCGCCAGATCTGCGCCGAACTCACCTCGAACGAGCACGCTCTCTCGCTCGAGTGGCAGATCGAACGTGAGGTCGAAGTTCACTCCCCATCGCGAGCTCACGAAGCGCGTGATGTACAGTTGAAGATCGTAGCTCACGAGGCGATACCGCTCGCGGCTCCCGACACCGACGAGGTGTGATCCCGACGCCATGTTCGCGGACAATCCCAGGCGAACCTCGTCGAGCAGGTGCTCGCGAAGGCGGCGCTCCGGCGTGTCCGCGGACGCGGATCCGGCTAGAAAAAGGCTGGTTGCGAGAATCCTCAGCGTGAAGCGAAGCAAGATGCAAGAACGGTTTGCAAGCTCTGCGCCTTCAGTTGATGCCGCCTTCGACCGACATCAATTCTTCTTCTTGAAGAAGTCTTCGCAGCTCTTCGGGCATCCTGTGGGGGGACAGTTGACGCACTCACCTGGGATGCCTCCTCCGAGCGACGAAGGCTTGCCGCGCTCGATCATCGGAGACGAGGGGACAGCGGTGGCTGCGCTGCTCGCTGTCGGCGCGACGGTCGTCATCGGCGCGACGGTCGTCGTCGCAGTGCTCGAGGGCACGTCGTTCGTGACGGCGGCAGGCTCTTTGGACGGACAGCCCAAACACAACAGGACCAACAGGAGGATCGTGGAGCGCATCGCCAAAGCCTACGCGTACACTCGCGATCATGTGCATGTTCTCGCGCTCGGTCCGACACGTCAGCAAGACACGTATCTTCGCTCGCGATCTCGGCGATGAACGCGAGCTCTTGGTGTACGGGATGTCGATCGACGCGGACGAAGACCTGTCGATGGTGTTGCCGATCCCGACGCCCGCCGGATCGCGAGAGGACGTCCTCTCTTTCGTCGATCTCTCGAGCAGTCCCGATTTCTTCGACGACCTCGACGCTCTGTTCCCGGTCGCGATGAGCCAGGGCTTCGGCTTCAGCCCACAACCGGGAGTCGCGGCAAGCCTGTAGCGAAGCTTGTCGTCCACGAAGTGGGCGATTTTCAGGCCTCTTTTCGTGCCGGCGCTGAAGGACTTCGATCGACTCGACGCGCGCTTTCGGATGCCGAGCGGCGTGTGGGACGCGCTCCCTGGATACGCGGACTGGGGCTTCTGCGTGTTCAAGCTGCGACAGACGACCGAGCGAGGACTCGTCGATCGCTTGCTAGGTCAAGACACGCTGGTGCGTCGAGGCTAGAGCGCGAGCGCGGCGTCGAGGAGTTCGCCGAAGGTCTTCGGCTCGAAGCTCACGGGGAGCGCGCCGCTGACTTGCGCGACCTCTACATCACGGACCTCTGCGCGCACGACCTGGACCTGCGACACGGCTGGCGGCGGCGCGACGGGCGCGGTGACGACTTCTGGAGGGAAAGCGGCAGGGGCACCGTGTGTAGGGATCTCCATCTCCATCGAGCTGCGGCTCGCCGGCTGAGCGGCGGGCTCGACGGACTGCAGGCTGATTTGATCCTGCTCGGGCTCGGGGGGAGTCGGTTCCTTGCGCGCCTCGCGGACACCCGTGAGATCGTCCTCGAAGCTGAGCTCTTGCGCGGCGATCTGGCGACCTGACTCAGGAGGCGCGGGATGCGGCATCTCGGGCTCCGGCACTTCGTCGATCGGCTTCTGACGACGCGAGGAGGGCGGCGGCTCGTCCTCTTCGATGACCTCGATCGTCGCCTCTTCGACGATGTGTCGATCGTCGAGTTCGAGCACCTCTTCATCACTGAGCGGCTCGTCGACCTCACGCGCAACCACCAGCTGCGAGTGGCTCTCGGCCTCGATGGGCGCAGGAGGAGCGGGCGTGGCGACGTTGATCTCTTGTGCGATGGCGGCGCGCGCGTCGGGCGACGGCGGCACGG
>JANYHY010000231.1 GCA_025362165.1 Myxococcales bacterium
CGCCGTTCGCCTCGAACGCGACGTGCTCGCGATCTGCGACGAGCCGCTGCGTGCGCCCGTCGTCCACCAACGCGCGGAGCTTCGTGAGGCTCCATCGAAGAGCCGCGCGCGGATCGCTCGGACCAGGCCACAACAGGTCGCAGAGCGCTTCTCGCAAATGCGAACGCGCCGTGACGACGAGATACCCAAGGAGCGCGCGCGACTTCTTCGACGCAGGCAAGGCGACGACGCGCCCAGACCGACGAAGCTCGAGCTCTCCCAGCACCCGAATCTCCAACATCGCACGTCGAACGTACCACGCAGCGCGCGAACCAGGCTGATTTCAGCCGCCTTTACGCGTCGTGCGATTCCACGCTCGCTCCAACGGAGGCTCCAACGGTCGCCCGCCAGACTGCTCTCACACCAACAGGGAGGACGACGATGATCGACGAGAACAAATTGAACGCGCTCTTGGGCAAAGTGGTTGGAGACGTAGGTGCCACGATGAGTGCCGCGTTGGTCGTGGTGGGCGACAAACTCGGTTTGTATCGCGCGCTGGCGGCGAGTGGTCCGATGACACCTGCGGAGCTCGCCAAGCGAACCGAGACGCACGAGCGATACGTGCGTGAGTGGCTCAACGCACAAGCCGCGAGCGGATATATCGCGTACGACAAAGCGACGACCAAGTTCCATCTCGAGCCCGAGCAAGCGATGGCGTTCGCCGACGACACGAGCCCCGCCTCCGTCCCCGGTCTCTTTCACGTCGCATGCGCGATGTGGCATGGCGAAGAGAAGATCGCGCGCAACTTCAAGACTGGCGAAGGCACCGCGTGGGGCGAGCAACACTCATGTTTGTTCGAAGGCACCGAGCGATTCTTCCGAGCGGGTTACATCGGCAACCTGATGAGCGCGTGGTTGCCCGCGCTCGACGGCGTGACCGCGAAGCTGCAAGCAGGGGCGAAGGTCGCAGACGTAGGCTGTGGTCTCGGAGCGTCCACCATCTTGATGGCGAAAGCGTTTCCCCAGTCTGTCTTCTTCGGCTTCGATTCTCATCCCAAGTCGATCGAGATCGCCAATCAAAGAGCGCGAGACGCAGGAGTTGGAGAGCGCGTGAAGTTCGCCGTCGCAAAATCGACCGATTTTCCCGGCACAGAATACGATCTCGTCGCGCACTTCGATTGTTTGCACGACATGGAGGATCCCGTCGGCGCCGCCAAGCACGTGCGTCGCACGATCGCCAAAGACGGGACGTGGATGATCGTGGAGCCCTTCGCAGGAGACAACCCGGAGGACAATCACAACCCGGTAGGTCGCGTCTTCTACTCGGCGTCCACCATGCTGTGTGTGCCGCACTCGCTGTCGCATCACGGCCCTGCGCTCGGCGCACAAGCCGGTGAAGCGCGATTGAAGAACGTGGTCGTCGAGGGCGGCTTCGCTAAATTCCGTCGCGCGACACAGACTCCGTTCAACCTGATCCTCGAGGCTCGCCCGTGAGGCGGTTCGCGCTGATCGCTCTGCTCGTCGCTTGCGGGGGCGCTGTCGCTCCCGTGGCGACGCCCGCGGACGACACACCGAAAGAGGCGAGCATCGTCGTCACTGAAGCCATGGGGAGTCCGCACATCGGTGAGGCTGCGCCGGACTTCGATCTCTCGGACGTCAATGGTGGACACGTCAAGCTGTCGTCACTCCGTGGCTCCGTGGTGATGCTCGCGTTCGTAACGTCATGGTGCCCATTCTCGGAGGCAGAGCAACCCAACCTGCAAAAGCTCGCGGACGACTATCGCGGCAAGAATGTGCGGGTTTTGGCGATCGACATCAAAGAGCCCGAGGTTGGGTATCGCAAGTATCTCGGTCGCGTTCCGATGGCATTTCCGGTGCTCTGGGATCAAACGGGAGACGTTGTCGCGAGCTTCACGCCCGCGCACGCGCAACCTGACATCACCGATCGCTCGACAGTCCTCGTAACGAGCAACCTGGTGATCGACCCCGTGGGCAAGATCCGCTTTTTCACCATGGGCGACACTGCGCACTTCGACGCGAAGCTGGTCTTCGCGCGGCGCACGATCGACGCAGTCCTCGCCGAAGGTGGTTGATATGTCAACAAGCGCCGCGTCGCTGATGCTCTGTTGCATGGCAGGCCTCACCGCGTGCGGCGCAGCACCACGCGCAGCGCTCGAGACGCCTACCTGGGAGAGGCCTGGCCTCGGCGGCGCCGTGCGTCCCGAGATGGGCTCACCGCAACCGAACGAGGTCGCCCCGGATTTCACGTTGCCAAAGACCGCAGGCGGAGAGCTCCGGTTGTCTTCGCTCCGTGGGTCCTGGGTCGTGATGCATTTTACGGCGACGTGGTGTCCCTATTGCGATGCAGAGATCGCGCACCTTGGAGAGATAGCAAACGACTACGCGCCGCATGGCGTGAAGGTCGTCGTGATCGCGCTCCAAGAAGATCACGATCGGTGGGTCTCTTACTCCAAAGAACGTTTGCTACCGAGCGTGACTGCCGTCGAGGACAAGACCGGAGCAGTCGCGTTGACCTATGCGCCTCCACACGCGCAGCCATCGTTCAAAGATCGCTCACAAGTCGCGTTCGATACGACTCTCATCGTCGATCCGCATGGCGTGATTCGACTCTTCCTGTTGCCGGACACCGCGCATTTCGACCCTAAATTCGGCGGGGTTCGTGGAGAACTCGATCGTCTCGTGGGTGCATCGCGGTCGCGCGCCGGAGCAAAAGACGCTCCTGTAGCTGCGGACGTGCTCGATCCCGAAGACGTCGTTCGGGTCGACGCGCACCGCTCACTCTCAGCGATCGACGTGAGGCTCGAGATCGCTCCCGGCTATCACATCATGAGCGACCACCCAACCGACCCTTATGCGATCGCGACGGTCGTGCGCGCCGGGAGTGTGTCTGCGCGTTTTCCTTCCGGTCAGGACTACCGGGTGGGAGACAAAATTCTATCTACCTTCTCTGGTTCCATCATCGCGAGCATTCCCTCGAGCGACCTGGTTGGCCCAGTCACCGTTCGGTATCAAGCGTGCACAGCATCTCGTTGCCTTGCTCCAATTACACGCGAGGTGCCGACGAACTAAGGTTTCGTGTCGTGGTTTACCCGAGGTTACGGTTTCTTCTTTTTCTTCTTTTTCCTCGGGGCTTGTGACGTCGAGTCTGTCGACTCGGTCTTCGCCTTAGGAGCTGGTTTCTTCGGGGACTCTTGTGGCTTCTTGGTCAGTACCCATACGAGCGCCCCGGCGACGACGAAGCCGCCGATTGCGTAGAACAGAGTGTTGCCACCGCCTTCCTCCGGTTTCGAGTCCTTGGTGTCGGTCGCGCCGTGGGTCGAGGCTTCCCCATCGATCGTCGCGGTCTTGATGTAGTCGAGGTTTGGCCAGCTCTCCTTGAGGTAGGCGTTTCCTTGCGACTGAATCTTCGCCTGCATGCTGGTGACGCGCTCCCCATACTCGCCGTTGAAGGCGTCGGCGACCTCCATGCCTTCGGCGACTTTGCAGATGGGCGCGAAGCCCTGCGCGTCGAGGCCAGCGTTGTTCGCGTAGTTGATGAACAGTTGCGTCGAACGCGTGGTGGGTGATCCGGCCATTGCGTACGTGAGCATGCCGCGCGTGTTCGACTGCTTCGGCGGATCGGGTGGGATGTTGGCGTCTGCCCACACGGCCGACACCTTCGGATCGCCATGAATCCCCCACTGCACGACGAATCCCTTGGCGACGCGAAAGAGCGCGACGTCATCGAAGAAGCCGATCTTCACGAGGTTGTAGAAGCGGTCGACCCCGTTCGGCGCCCAGTCGCGCGTGCACTCGAAGACGACCTTGCCCTTGGTCGTCTCGAACTTCGCGCGGAACGTCGCAGGCGCTTGCTCCGTGGCCTTCGACGGATCGGTCATCGCCGGATGGGCAGACTCCGCGCGCGCGTGCGTACCGACAGTGAGGAACGCCGTGACGAGGAGCGCGAAGATAGATCTCATAGTGTCTCGATAGATTGAATCGACCCTCTGCGTCAGCTCTTTTCAGCGTGAAGTGCTACCTGAGGGTCGCACCCCCAAAGCTCGTATTTCGTCATCTTCGCGGTGTTGCTCAACAACGCCCAATTTTCGAAGCAGCGGCGATCCCGGATTGTTTTTTGAGCCGATTCGCCCTCGACTCGGGCTCTTACCCCCGAACCTTCAGAGGAGGATGCATATGCGACGCTTGTTCAGCTTGGCTTTCTTGGCCGCGGCTTGTGGCGGCACCGACGGCGACACCATCTTGTTCGCCCCCGGCGACAGCGGCAATCCACAGAATGACGGCAGCAACAACAGCGACGCAAACAACGGCATGGACTCTGGAGGGAATCCAGACAGTTCACCTGGCAACGACGCGGCGCCGCCCTTCAACGTCAAGTCGGTGAATGGTCTAGCTCTATGGCTCAAGGGCGACGTGGGCGTGACCGCGGACGGCGCGCAGCTCGTCTCGGCGTGGGCAGATCAATCCGGCAACAACAACAACGCTACGGAGAGTCGCGTGGGTCTGCTCCCCAAAGCGCTGGCGAGCGGGATCAACAGCTTGCCGTCGATTCATTTCGCGTCCGTGGCAACTCAAGGAAACGACTTGTTGATCGCGGACAGCCCGACGCTCGAGTGGGGAACAGGAGACTATTTGGTAGAGGTCGTGAGTCGGTATACCAACGATCCCACCTCGGTGAATGGTGGCGGGTTCGCAGCGCTCTACATCGCGATCTATGGGCCACCTGAAACCGCCATGGATGGATTGGGTCTGTATGGGAACGTCCCCGCCCTCTCCAACAAGGCGAAATCGACGGGCGTGGAGGCGTTCATCGGAGGACAGCCTCCAGCGGTGAGCTCGGGGACGGGTTACAACAACAACGCGCAGCACGTCTTTGGTATGCAACGAGTGGGGACCACTCTCACGGTGCGACTCGACGGCGCAGTGGTAGGCACACAAGTGGTCGCGTCGGTGGACATTGGCAAACACGGCGGCCGGCTCGGCGCCTGCGAGAACGCGACGGCTCAGCGACTCGAGGGCGACATCGGCGAAGTGATCGCGGTGAAGGGCGTCATCTCTGCGGGAGACCTCGCAGGTATCGAAGGGTACTTGAAGGCGCGATACGCGACCCCCTGATCACTCATTCACCTAGATTGAAGCCGAGCTCCAAACACAAACCTATATACCCGCCTGCGAGCGTCGCGTCGCTCTCACCGACGATCTTACCAACGGGTGATAGCAACGTGATGCCCCCGATCACCCGAAGAGAAGCGACCACGCGCGATGCGCGCAACGTGGGTCCCGCGCCGAGCTGAACGTCGAGCGCGGGACCAGCGGTCGCACCTGCGATGCTGACGCCGTCTGTTGATTGTGCGGACACCCAACCATATCCGCCGGCGACACGGAGCTCCGCGCCGAGATCCAACATGCGCTCCGGAAATACTCTTAGCCCGACACCGGCGCTGAGGAGGACATCATACGCGTGCGCTTCGCCGCGATGACGCTTGAAACCAGCGGTGATGAAACTCGGATCGAGCAAGAGCGCGAAGCGTGGCGCGATCCATACGCGCGCTCCAAGACCAAGCACCAACGCTGGTAGATCATCCAACGTCCTCACTGCACCACCCATGAGGGCGACGATCTCGAGTCTATGTGGAGGAGGTTGCGGAGGCAGCACGATGCGACGTGCGAGCAAACGAGCCGCCACCTCCGCGCTGTCGTCGCGCGCGTCCGCTGGTCTCGAGGGTGGCGGTGTCGGAGACAACAGCTCCAGCCAAGACGCGAGGAATAGTTGGGAAGCCGCGAGGCCGAGCGCGCGCTCTCGACCGGGCTCGTTCGCCGCGGGCGCGGGCACCTCACGTGATAGCTCTTTTCCCGTGACCGGATCGTCGACCGCGATGCGCACCATACTCGCCACGGAGCAACTCATTCTCACGGTGAGAGTGCGCGTCGCGTGAGTCGTAACCTCGGCGAGCTCAATCGCCAACACGCGCTCCACTCGTTCGCTGTCGAGGTCAGCGCACTGGGTTGCATCTACCGTGATGCGCTTTGGGTCTGCGCGCGCTGGCGATGCGCTCGCGACGAGCAGAACACAACACGCGATAGAGAGCTCACGGATCATGTCACGGATTGAGCTGTCTCATTCTTTTGGCGTAAGTGCCATCTGGGTATCGCGCCAAGTAGTCCGTGGCGGCTGCGCGTGCTTGCACCTCATCGCCCGCGTCGTGCCACGAGGCGGCCTCTTCAGCGCGCGCGTCCTCTGCGAGCGGACCATTGGGTTTCTGTTGCCAACAGTGACGAAACGCAGTGGCGGCGTCGCGATGCTGCCCGCTCTGCCGGTAGACTCTACCTAGAGTGAAGTGAGCGGACACCGCGCGCGGATCATTTGGATAGGTGGCAATGAGCGTCTCGAGCGACTTCGAAGCCTCCGCGAGGTTGCCCGCGGCGCGCGCGCGGTCCGCGGAGTCTAGGAGAACATCGAGCGAAGGCGCGCTCGGCGCAGCACGAACTGGCGCTGATCCTGATGAGGTCACAGTCGCGGTCGGCTCTGGCGCTTTCGGCGTTGGTTGGCGAACGGGGATCCACAGATCATCGCCAGGACCGAGAATCACTACGCGCTGGCCATCATCCACCTGCACGTGACCATCGTCGACATGAACGCCGACGCGGTCC
>JANYHY010000235.1 GCA_025362165.1 Myxococcales bacterium
CTGCGCGCGACGATCGCCCCTGCAAACTCGAACAGCAAGAACGACGACACGATCACGAGCACCATCGTCAGCCGTCGTGCCTGCTTGGCCTCCTGGGGCGTGAAGCTCCCCTTCGCTCCACGTGTAGGAGTCGGACCCGCATGCCCATGCTCGTGATCATGATCATGATCATGATCGGTCTTCGCGGGGGTAGTCACACTACAGCCGCAGCTTCACTGCCAAGGCCAACTCAACGCTAGACGAGTACATAGTCTTCGGTGATGCTCGTCGTGGATGTTGCGAGCACGCTCGTGGTCTCTTCGTCTCGCTCCACGGCCATGACATACAGGCTCAGCAAGATGGCCGGATGCTCGCGCACGAGCCGCATGAAATCCTCGCGCGGTAGGTGCAAGGTCACTGTGGGGTGAACCGCGACGACGTCTGCGTTGGCCTTGCGACGCAGAACGAGCGCGACCTCGCCCACGACATCGCCTGCGCCGAGCGTGGAGATCACGAACGGCTCGCCGCTCTCGTGACCGATGATGGCGACCTCTCCGCTCGCGATGAGGTGCAAGCCGTCCGTCTCAAGCCCCTCGACGATGACCTTGTCGCCCTTCTCGAACACACGCGTCTCGAAGTGCTCGACGAGCACCATGCGCTCTGCGCTCGGCACGTTGATCAACACAGGCGAAGTGCGCACGAGGTTTGCCACCATTCGCCTGCGGCAGTGAGCCGCGAGCTCCACGCCAACCTCGGGCCGCTTCTCCGCGACGGCTTCGAGCCCCTCACGACGCGCGACCAGCAAAATAGAGGGACGGCACGCGACAACGCTCGCCGCGCGAGGCGCTCTCGAGAGCAGCGCCATCTCCCCGAACAACGCGCCGTTCGTGAGGCGAGCGAGCGTCATCGGTTGCGGCCTCGGCTCGGTCTCTGAAGCGGGCTCGTCGGGGACGCGTCGGACCTCGAGCTCTCCGCGCGCGACGATGTAAGCCTCGGCGCCTTCTTCGCCTTGGACGATCACCTCTTTGCCCGCAGGCACGGTGATCATCTCGAACGCCTCGATGAGGGCGCGCAGGCCGTCCTTCTCCAGCGCGCTGAAGAGAGGCAGCGGCGCGAACAGCATCTCCGCAGCCGCCGAGCCCTCGTACTTCTGCGAAGCCTGATGAATGATCTGCGTCGCCTTCGATAGCAGCGCTGGGCCCGTGAGGAACGACGAGAGCGGCTGGAATTTTTCGAACGACGGGAGCGGCGGCGGCGGGCCGGCGGTCTCGGTGAGGTTCGGCGAGCCTGCGCAGAACGCAGCGGAGATGTCGTCCAGGTGACCGTTCACGTCGACGCCGAGCGCGCGCAGGTCTGCGATTGCTGCGACCGCGAGCGGAAGATTACCAGCGTCGATCGCGCGACGAACACCGAGCTCGAAGCCCTCGGTCGCCGCCTCCGTGCGACCCGCATCCGCGAGCAATCGGCATGTCAGGATGAGCGCGCTGGGGACGGCGTCCTCCTGCTCCACGACCGCGGCGCTCCAACGCAGCGAAGCCTCGCGCTCGCCCGCGAGCAACAGCGCGAGCGCTCGATCCAGAGGGGAGTCGGTCGTCGAGCTACCAGGTAAATCGGGAGGCGCCGTAGGCATGAGAGGAAGCCGCAGAGTACAACAAATACCGAACCAATGCGGCGTATCGCGAACGTCTCAGTGGAAGCGCGGAGGCGACGAATTACAGCTCGTCGTCGTCATGCTCTTCTAATAAACGGCGAGCGCTCGACGGGCCCTCCATCACTGCGGTCATCGCGTGCGCCGTCGCGGTCACCAACGGCACGACCTTCGGATAGTCCATTCGCGTCGGGCCGATCACTCCGATCGCGCCAGAGGGATGCGCGCGGTCTCCATACGCTGCGCCGACGATCGCCAGCTGGCCGCCGCCGAGCTGGCCGGCCTCGCTCCCGACGACCACGCTCGTGCCCTTCGCGTCGAGCGTCGCGTCGAGTAATCCGATCAACGAATCGCGATCCTCCAGCAGCGCCGCGACGCTCTTGAGCGCTTCTCCGCTGAACTCGGGGAAGAGCCTCGCCTGCCCCTCGATCACCACGTCACTCTCATTGCCGATGCCTTGCACGGCCGCGCCGCCCAGCTCGAAGGCCCGCCGCCGCAAATCGTCTTGCTGCACGTGCTCGTTCGCAAGCCTGCGCCCGAAGAGGTCTCGCAGATCGCGCAACGTGCGGCCTTCGATCACGTCGTCCAGCAGGTTGTGGATGCGCCCGAGCTCTGGCTCCGTGATGCCGCTGCGCAAGAAGCGGTTCTGCACG
>JANYHY010000651.1 GCA_025362165.1 Myxococcales bacterium
CCGCCGCCGACGAGACCGAACACGCGATCACCCAACGCGAGCCCGCGGACGTGCGGTCCAAGCGCGTCAACTTCACCGGCGAACTCCAAGCCGGGGATGTCCGAGGGTGCGTCTGCCGGAGCTGGGTAGGCGCCCATGCGCTGCAGCAGGTCGGCGCGATTGATCGCTGAGGCGCGCACTCGAACGCGCACCTCGCCTTTGCTCGGCTCGGGCGTTGACACGTCGCGGAGCTCGAGGACCTCGGGGCCACCGAATTTCGTGATGACGATCGCGCGCATCAACGACCCCTGTCTACGCCGCTCGTGTCGAGCACGAACGACAACCCGAGGCGCACACCCACGAACGACTCCGGCGACGAACCCAGTAGCGGAGCGCCAAAGCTCGAGAGAGCGCGCAGCGGTGAGCCGAGGCTCGTCATGACGGCGATCATCGGTTGAAAGTACCTCGTGGTGATGCGAACGTCGCCGCCGAACGACCAGTGTGCGCGCGTGGCGTCCGAGACGTCAGGCTCCAGACTGTAATACTCGACGAGCTGCGTGCCGGCGGAAATTAGCCTTGAAACACGCGCCCCGACGTAGAGCGTGCCCACCGCGGCGAAGGTCGTTCCTGCCGTAAGGCGAGTGTCTGCAGCGACCTCGAGCGCCTGGCGATATTGCACGACGAGCGGACCTGCGACGTCGCGCATGTCGATGAACGCGCGCTGCGTGAGCGCGTTCGGATCGAACGTTGCGCGATCCCAGGCACGCACCGAGCTCGCGGCGAGGGCGACACCTAGCGCATCGCTGCCGTCGTATCCGCGAGTAGGCGCGATGATCGCGAAGCCGCCGCCGAACGCGATGCCCGTCACCGACGCCCACGTGCCGCGCACGAACACCTCGGGGTTGCCCGAGACGAGCAGAGGTGAACCCTTGACCACATCACCTAGCGCCAACGAGTACGCGCCACCGAAGAACCAGCGGCGCGAGAGGAGCGGTATCTCGAAGCTCAAGCGCTCGACGCGCACCGTCATCCGCGTGCGCGGATCGCTCGTAGTTGGCGCGAGCGCGAGCGAAGCGAAGGTCGTCTCTTCGTTGATCTCCGTGAAGCGGTGCGTGAGCTGGGGCAGCGTCTGCGGACGCGGAGGGTTGGGCAGCTCGTCTTCGTCCTCTGCGCGCGCGACGCCACTCGCGATCGTGACCAACAGGATCGACAGGACCGCGCGCTTCATACGCGACGCGCGGCGAGCACGCCGAGCTCCTTGGCGCGCGCGAAGGCCGCGTGGTTTGCGGTGTGTCCTGGGCGGTACGCGCGCACGGTGCCGATCGGCGGCCCGCCGTGAAGGTACGCGTCGCCGATGAGATCGAGCAGCTTGTGTCGCGCGGGCTCGTCGGACGTGAACGGGCGCCCGGCGAAATGGATGTCTCGAGCGATGAGTACGACGCTCGCTGGATCCACGTGTCGCGCGAGTCCGGTCGCGCCCAAGAAGGAGAGATCTCGCTCGAACGCGAACGTGCGCGCAGTGGCGATGCGCTCTCTGAAGTCGGTCTTCGATCCTCGCCAAGACGCGCTCGGCGCGAGTCGATCGTCGTGCCATTCGAGCGAGACCTCCACGTGCACGTCCTGCCCAGGCGAGAACTCGTATCGGCTCGCTTCAACCTCGATGACGGCCTCACTCACGATCACCATTGGGGGAGGACAAGGCGTGATCGCGAGCGCGTCGATCGCGTCGAAATACGGCGCGGCCGTCCCATCGAGGAGCGGGAGCTCGTCTCCGTCCACCTCGACGCAGACGTCGCGCCACACGCCCGCGCCGGCGAGCGCCGCGAACGCGTGCTCCACGGTCGAGACGACTCCGCAGGGACCGTTGACCGCGGTCGAGCGCCGCGTGTGCGCGACGGTCAACGAATGCAACCCGACCGCGTGGCCTCTCGACGCAAAGCGGACGGGACCTTTCCGCGGCACGAAACAGACGCTCGCAGGCCGTCCGCCATGCATCCCGGTGCCTCGGAGAGCCTCCATCGCGCCGAGAGCTTGCCCGCGCGCATCGAATTTGGCTAGCTAAACGCGCTACACTTCGGGCCGCTAAGGAGCATAGACCGCGCGATGGCGAACAAGTGCGTACAGATCTTCATCCGCGGGCGCGTGACCGGCGTCTACTTCCGCGCCGCAGCTCAACGTGAAGCAAAGAGACTCGGCATCTCGGGTTGGGTCAAGAACCGCAACGACGCGAGCGTCGAGATCCTCGCGGAGGGCGAAGAAGACGCCGTCAAGGAGCTCGTGAGCTGGGCCCACCACGGACCAAACGCGGCGCGCGTCGAGGACGTCGACATACGCTACCGCAGCTACACGGGCGAGTTCCCCGACTTTCGCATCGTGGAGTAGCTGTGCACTCGTGAGCGTTTGCATCACATGAAGTGGCTCGCGGTCGCGATCGTTTGCTGCTCGATCGTGCTTGGACGTGACGCGCGCGCGCAAGACGCGGGGTTGGCTGACGTCACTGCGCTCGTCGTCGCTCTCGACGACCTGAGCAAGCGCGGCACCGAAGACGGCATCGCGGCGGCGCTCTCGGACGCGCGCAAGGCGAACCCGTCGAAGTACTGGGCTGACGACTTCGATCTGCTCGCGGCGCTCATCGCGACACACCCGAGCCCCGCTGACGACGCCAAGGTCGCGATCGATATCGAGGCGGCTTTCTCGGCACTTGCTGACATCGCTACTACCAAAGCGATCACCGCGATGATCGAGCACGCTGGGATACACCGCTCGCAGTTTCGCTTCGACGTTTCGCGGCGAGTGCGCGAGACGGCTGATCGCGCGCTGCCTGCGCTCATCCTCGCGAAGGGAGGGTCGTCGTTCGAGAACCGCAAGTGGGCGAGCGCGCAGCTCGAGGCGATGGGCAAGCGCGTGGCACCCGACGCCGTGCAGACCAAGAGCGAAGACGTGCTCGTCGAGGTGCTGACGGCGTTCGGCACCGTGCGCGATCGCGACGCGCTCCCCGTGACGCTCGCGTTCACGAGCTCCGAGCGCAAGCGCGTGCGAGAGGCTGCGCGCGCTTCAGTGCTTGCTTACGGCAAGGACGCGCGCCCGAACCTCGTCGAGGTCTATGGCAACCTCCTGGGTCATCCGCCAGCGGCAGACGTGCCTGCCGGGGCGATCGCGGCGGAGTTGTTCGCGCTCGCTGACAAGCAGCGCTTGGCCGATCTAGATGCGATCGTCGATCTCGGTTTGAAAGAGCAATCGTCGGGAGACAACGCGGGCGCTGTGGAGCAGTTCGATCGCGCTCTCGCGCGAGAGCCGAGCCTCGATCGAAAGAGAGAGATGGTGCCTGCCTTCGTCGCCCGAGGGGACTCGCTCGCAGAGACGGATCCCCTGGCCGCGCGACAGGCCTACCAAGAGGCGCTCGCACTCGACCCGGAGACAGCGCGAAAGGGCCAAATACAGGGAGCTTTGGCGTTGTTGGACGCTGAAGCGCTGCGCGCCAAGGGCATCGACGATCGCGCGTCATGGGAGCACGTGCTCGATCTCGACCCAGGCAACGCGAAGGCCAACGCAGAGCTCGAACGATTGAACGCCGCGCACGCCGACCGCGCGAGCCGTGCGAACCAATACACTTACGCAGGCGCCGGCATCCTCGCCGTGCTGTGTTTGCTCGTGTTGTTCGGTCTGCGCGGCAAGCGCGCCTAAAAGAATCGGGCGACGCATCGACAAGACGCGTCGCCCGATGTCCCTTCTCGAGGAAGGATCAGCCTGCTTTCGCAGACTCCGTGGAAGCCGCAGCGGTCGCCTTCTTCGTCTTCTTGGCGGTCGTCTTGGTCTTCGGCTTCTCTTCTTCGGCCTTCTCTGATTCGCCGACGAGCTCGATCATGCTCATCGCTGCGCCGTCACCACGACGAGGTCCGAACTTGATGATGCGCGTGTAGCCGCCCGGACGCGTTGAGAAGCGCTTGGCGAGATCGACGAAGATCTTCTCGACGATGTCCACCCGCTTCGCCTCGCCGCCCTTCTCGATGCGAACCATGAAGCGCGGGATGTAGCTGGACACCAAGCGCTCGGCCGCGAGTCGACGAACGCGATCGGCGGGCGAGAGCTCAGCGTGTGGAGTGTACGCGACTGTGCCGAGGCGGCGGGCCTTGGTGATGAGTCGCTCCGCGACGCGGCGGAGCTCCTTGGCCTTGGCGTCGGTCGTCTCGATCCGCTCGTGCAGGATGAGGTTCGCAGTGAGATTGCGCAACATGGCGCGCCGACTGCTCGTGGTCCGGTCGAATTTTCGACCCGCGTTCCTGTGGCGCATGGCTTCCTCTGGGTAGTGCTCTTGGGGCCTAGTTCTGCTGCTGCTGCTGCTTCCAGCGCTCGAGCATCTGGGGCCAGTTGTCGATCTTCATCCCGAGTGAGAGCCCCATGTTCGCCAAAATCTCTTTGATTTCCTTGAGGCTCTTGC
>JANYHY010000430.1 GCA_025362165.1 Myxococcales bacterium
CATTGGCGCCGAACGGTTGCGCAGCGAGCTCGGCGATCGCGTGCTGGGGCGTGACCGAACGCTCTCGGGTGGCGAGCGCCAGTGGGTGGCGATCGCTCGTGCGATCGCGACCGAGCAACCCATCCTGCTGTTGGACGAGCCCACGAGCGGCCTCGATCCGCAGTCAGCCCGCCTCGTGCTCGAAGCGATACAGCGACTGCGGGGCGCGCGCAGCGTCCTGTTGGTCACACACCGCGAGGAGCCCGCGTCGATCGCGGACCGCGTGATCCTCCTCACCTAATCGTCATGACGTCGACGACCGGGCCAGCGCGTACGACCACCTCGCGTGCGCGGAGCACCTCGCCGTCGAGCACATAGGCGTCATCCTCCGCGAAGCGCAGGGTCGCTGTCTTGACCATGGCGTCCACGTGACCACGCCCGAGCAAGCGTTTGCCGAGGAGCACGAGCGGCATCTGCGGACCGAGCCGCGGCGCGTCGAGCGGGCTCGCGACCACGTGCACGCGCTCCGGATCTTCGCCAGCGCGGTAGAGCAGGTGCATGTGCAGCCCGAGATCCTTGACCACGCTCGACGCGATGAGGCTGTAGCCGCGCGCGGGTTGCTCCTCGCCGTCGATGACGAGCGTGCAAGGCACCGGAGTGAGCACGCGCTTGGCGAGCTTGCCGCCGAACGGCGAGCCCAGGAAGATGCGCGCGACGATGCGTGCCGCGCCGACGTAGCCCGCGTGCGGTTGCGCGTAATACGCCTCGAAGAAGCGCGCGACCAAACCCGCGCCCCAGATGAAGCCGACGCGATCGCCGCCGCGATCGTCCGTCACGCTGAGGGTCGCGTGGCTCGCGCGAGACGCAGCTCCTGAAGCGATCGCACGGAGCAGTCGATCGGCATACGCCGACATCGAGCCTTCGAAACCCTGATTGCGCGCGACCGTGCTCACAGTGCCGCCAGGCGCGAGCGCGATAGCAGGTGCCTGCGTGAACGTTCGCGTCAGCGCAGTGACGCCAGCCATGTATGTCCCGTCCCCGCCCGCGAGCACGACGACGCGAGGTGAGTCTTTCTCGATCGATCGGATCACCTCGTCCAGGTCCGCGAGGCTGCGAGTCTCGTGGACCACGAACCCCTGCGCCGCGCGTCGCAGCGCCTCGACGTATGCGCCGTCGTTGCGCAGGTAGCGCGCCTGACGGTTCACGATCAAGTGCAAGGACATCGTTGCGCGCGCCGAGTAGCACGCCCTCGAAAGAGCAGCCATCGGATGGGCGGAGCTTGACCGGTGCGTGTGAGCCGAGGCAAGACTCCATGATGCGCAATCCACTGTGCTTGGTGCTCGTGGCGGTGACGTTGGTCGCGTGTGCGTCTTCGCCAGGCGTCACCGCGGCGCAGCGCGGAGATCGCGCCGCGCTCTCGGCGTACATCAAACCGCTGTACGACAAAGGCAGGATCGACAACGACGAGGCCGCGAAGATCGCGAAGGCCGAGCTGCAGCAAGCGCTGACGAGCAGCAAAGACAAAGACGCGCTCGAGCGCCTGCGCGACGCGTTGCCCTGCGAGCCCGAGGTCCGGGACGTCTTCACGGAGCTCGCGAGCACGCACGACGCGCTCGGTGCAGCCGCGACGCTGGCGCTGCACGAGGCAGGCGACCTGTCGGATTCTCGCGCGCGTGAATGGGCACACGATCCGATGCCCGAGTGGCGCGCAGTTGGAGTGAGCGCGATGGTGCGCACCGAAGACAGCGAGACGCGTCGCCTCGCGCTCGTGGATCCGTCCCCCGAAGTGCGCCGCGCGGCCATGCGGGCATGCGGGCGCGCCAACGACCCGCGCGACCTGGATGGGCTCTTCGAAGCCGCACGACTCGATCCCGATCCGATGGCGCGCAACCAGGCGGTCCGCGCGATCTCACGCATCGAGACGAACGATCCCGAGGTGGCCAACCGCTTGCGCGATCTTTGGAACGGCGCAGACGACGCGGTTCGTGAGGACATCGCGAGCGCTTATGCGTCGCCGTCGATCGTCGCACATGGAGGAGCGGAGGCGCTGCGTGTGCTGGTCGCCGCAGGACATGGGCCTGGCGTGATTTCTGGGGCCGCGGCGATCACGTGGGCCCCTGCTCACTACGATCAAGAGACGCGCGCGTCTGCGCTCGCGCTCTTGTTGCGAACGATCGACTCTGGTTCACGCCGCGATCGCTCCTTCGCCCTGGCCGTCGTGCCGACGAGTGACCCGCAGGTGGTGCTTGCGATCACGAAGGCCTCCGAGGACGCCGCTGACTCCGACATCCGCGTGAGCGCTCTCTCTCGACTCTTGGAGGTCCCGAGCACGCGTGGCGCAGCGGTCACCAAGCTCATCGAGCTCGCGCAGCCTGACGACTCGCACGCCGCCATCGGCGCTCGCGCGCGTGGGGCTCTTGCGCGAGCTGGCGAGCTCCGAGTGCAGGCATGGATCGAGAAGGACCTCTCGAGCGAAGACGCGAGCGTCCGTCTCGATGCGTTGAGTTCCCTCGCGGCCTTGAAGCGACCCGCCCGCGGAGTGCGTCTCCTCGCAGACGCAGACGCTCGAGTGCGCGCCCGTGCGGCCTGCGCGATCATCGTCGCGTCGCGCTAGAGGTCGTTCCGCAAGTCCTGTTGCGCCTGGAGAGATTCACAGGAAGGCGGGAAGACGGGAAGGGTGGATAGATCGGCAGGCGGACACACAAAACGACGATGCCCCCAGCGTTTCGGCGGAGGCATGTCGGGAGCGGTTGTTGCGGTGTTGAGGACTGGGCGAGGAGGTTGTCGACGGACCGCCTCGCCCTTGTCCTCATTTCAGCATTAGTGAGCTCGCGCCATTGCTGGCCACGATCGCACCGTTGGTGACCTCACCGTGAATGTGCGCCTTCTGCTCGGGACCCATCGTGTGTCGATCTGCGCGTGTTTCACGCTGCTTGATCACGGCTTGGGCCTTCGCTTGCGCGCTCCTCTTGGCAGTACGACGGGGAGCGAAACCGAACTCTTTGTACTCGGCGCTGTCTTGCCCCGTCGCAACTGCGATGGTGGCTTTGAGCGCGTCGTACATCGCGTTGGCTTCGGCTTCCGCGTTGCGTTGCTCTTTGAGCGCTGAGTGAGCCGAAGCTCGCGCTGCGTCTAGAGCGTCCGCGGTGTCGAGCGCACGTTGAAAGATTGCGACGAGGGTCTTTCCCGCGTGCGTGACGCCTTTCACGATGACAGTCCGCTTCGCGAAGTACTTGCCAACGGCGGCAAGAACCTTGTGATCGCGGGCCTGCATATCAGACTTACTGTCTTCATTTTCTTATCCTCCTTTCCGGAAGCGGCCCATTTTCGCCATCCCCCGGTCGTCACGTCCCCGCCACTGTTCGGGGGGTCGTCCCTCGCGCGCAGTTGCCTCCGCGGCGCCGGATCGGAGTGGTGGTCGTTGATCGTTCGCGTGCCCGACACATCCCGGCTCATGAGGGCGCGTGGTAAGTTCAGAGGATGCGTTGGGTCGTTGTTTCGCTTGCGTCGACCGTCGTTGCATGTGGCGCCGAGGAGCCGTCAGCGGCTTTGGGCGTAGATGGAAGTGTCGATGAGCCACTCGTTGACGGGGCAAGCAACTCGGCAGTCGACAGCGCAGATGTCAAGACGATCGATGCAGGGCCCTATCAACCTTGGAATCGCGATGCAGCCTGCGTCCGTGTTGCGCGATGCCCTGAGACACCGCCGACGCCGGGGTCGCCGTGCCCATTCCCAAATCCCAACAGATGCGACTATGGAACGTCCACATGGTGCGGTCTAAACGCGTGGTGCGCAGGACCGATTCAGGACAGCGGTGCCCTCGTTTGGAACGTCTACGATCGCGGGCCATGTGCGCCAGTCGTATCTGGTGGACCTTGTCCGACAACAATCCCGAGCTACGCGCCGTGCAGTCCATTAGGGACCGTCTGTATGGTCGAAGGCCTCGGCAATTGTGTTTGCGGCAACGATCCAAACAACCCAAGCTGGAACTGCACGACCGCTTGACAGCAGCCGGGTCCGGATGGCGTTGACGGGTTCGCACTGCACAATCCCGGAAAGGATAGCGTTTCCGTCCCGCCCAAGCATTGATATCCGCTGTTGCCCATGAAAACGACGCCTACCAGGGAACCATCAGGCTGATAGAGGTAGATGAGTTGCGAGTCAGCATTCATGGTGGTCACCACGATGTCAAAGCCTGCGCACCGACCGTGAGACACTGAATACTGGGACAAATGTTGTGCGCAATAGTCGGTTAGCTTGGCAGGCCACGTCGGAAGACAGGGTCCAGACAAACCGCAACCCTGTGTTGCAGTGTGGGTGCATTTCGGCACAACCGATGGTGGGGAATTGGTGCTCGTGTTACCCGAGTCAAGTCCGGTAGCGCCGCAGCCCGAGAAGGCGCCACACAACATGGCCGCTGCCGCCACGGCAGAAAGCGCCCGGATGTTTGTCGGCGCGCCGCTTCCCATTCTTAGAACTCTACTTGGTGGAGAGCGGCCGACATTTTCTGCGTGGAGTGGATCGTAGCATTGGATGAATAGTGGGTGGAAAAGCGATGGACGACGCCCGTTCTCGTGGATGGAGGGCACGAGTGCGGTCTGCCGCAAGTCGACAGTTGCCACGACAACACGCTATGGACCTGTTGCGGCGGATCGCTATGCGCTGGCGCATGCGTTCTGTTCCCCGACGCTTCAACGTCTACATGCTACTGCTTTTCCGCGCACCTGCATGGTTGCCCAATGAACACCGTGTGTTGCGGGGGAAGTTCCCAGGGCTGCATTGCTGCGCCCAACTGTGGTACCTCCCACCAACCACCTCCGGGCGGTTGCCCCTCGGATGGCGGCTAAATTTCGCAATCAATCTTTGGGTTGGATCTAGGGGATCGACAGCGTTGTCATGGGCCTTACATTGCGCGCGCGCCGTTTGCAGTTGCCTCGTGCCTGCCTTGGTGCGCCGGGTCTACGCCGAGGTAGAAGATGTACCGATGCACGCTCACGTTGCTGGTAACCCGGTGGCTGCAGACTCAGAGGCGGCTCACATCCCCACTGGTCAGTTCACTTTCACACCATGAGGCACAATCAGATGATGGACGGGGAAACCTGGTTTCGCAACATCATTGCCGGCATCACGGCCCTCTCCACCGCTAGGTCACGAGCCGCGAGCGGGCTGCCCTGGTCATTCACCGAGACCGTAAATACTCTGTTCGATGACTACGATGTCGCTGAATTGCTCGTACGACTTCGAAGGTGTGCTCCCCATCCACGCTGCGAACGGCTGGATTTATCAACTCTGGTGCCGTCGCGATCTCAAGACCGCGATGGTGGTGAGTTGCCTACCGGACTCGCCCGTCGTCGCGGCCGGCTTCTATTCTTTCGCGGCGCTCGCGACCAAAGACATCGAATATGTCGGCGCGCAGGGCTCGTTGTTGCGAGGTAGCTTCGCCTCGACGACTTGGCAATGGAACGCGCAGGTCGCTGGCTCTGGCACCACGCCGCTCGGCAATCCTGTCGCGTTGGCGAACGGTGATGTGGTCGTCGCCTCCCCAGACGCAACATTGTCTCGTACCAAGGCAGCGCCAACAAAGCCATGAACTGGGCCAAGACCTTCACGTCACTGTCGAGCTTGAACGCGCTGGTGGTGACTGCGTTGACCGGTCCGATCAAGAACGCCGCTACGAATGGCCTTGTTTTACAGGGGGCCGGTGATCCTTCGGTCATCGCGTTCGACGTCGGCACGGGTACCACGTGGACGTGGATGTCGGGCGGCGCGATCGATGACATCGTCGTTGGCGAGAGCGGCACGGCCTACTTGCTGGTCTCGACCGAGAGCCGCGTCTACGCGATCGACACTGCCAGCGGCAAGACGCGCTTCGTCTACACGAACGTCCCCTCTGGTTCGGGGCCTGGCGCGGAGCTCTTGCTGCGAGGCGGACGCGTGTACGTAATCGTCAACGGCGTGATCAGTTCCTTCCCTGTTCCGTCCATTGGCTACGATCCGACCTCACCGTGGCCGACGCGCTTTCAGGACAATCAACGCACCAACAACGCTCAATCACCGATGACTTGGTGATCGATCATCCGCGGTTCGCCCAGCCACGACCTCCCAACAGCAGGGTGCCGACTCCGGGAAGCTGACGCTGCTTCGGCAATTGGTGAAAGTGCACGCGTCGTCGATCGTGCGAGCGCAGCGTGGCTCGAGAAGCTCCCGTCGAACAGTCGCGCGCCCATTGCGCACCCTTCACGCAGTTCGATCACCTCTCGGAGGTGCGCAAGAATGCACACAAGGACCTAGTCACCGAGTCGCACCGTCATCCGGCGGCAACGATCTTGGAGACGTGTCCGGGGTTGGGCGAGATTCGGGTCCCCATGCGTAGGCTATGTGCCCCAGTGTCATTGACAGCACTTCGCCCACCACGTCCGGTGAGTCTACCCACCCGGATTGCCGGCACCCGATCGCGAGCTCGTGGCGAACCAAATGACTGCCCCGACCACGAGGGCAACTCCGACGATTACGACCAACGCCACGGCGGCCGTCCTCGATGAGGTGGCGGAAGAGGACGTCGCCATCCAGCGCTCGATTCGTGGATAGCGCGTCAAATCGACACGAATGAAGCGCGCGTCTGCGAGGGAGGGGGATACGACGACTCCGGGACCAGCCCCAAGCTCCACGCCCGATGACACATGCACTTTGCCGTGCGCGATTCCGACGAGAGAGTCGCCGATCACTTGGGGCGACTCGATCTCGACGACGTTGTCCGAAGTAGTGACACGCACGAGGCCGTAGCCTTCGGAGCTGCCGATGTCTTCGCGGGCGACCGGCACCCACTCTGCGCAGCCAACTTCGACGAGAAGGACGAGGGACAGTCCCAACAGGACGAGCGGAACCGCCTTCATTTTCAGTCGCTCTCCAGAGTCCCTGCGACGCGGCCGATGGCGCCCTCGGGGGAGCGTAAGTAAATCATGCGCGTTTCGAGGGCGGCGACCCACCCGTCGCGAGGGTTCGCGGCAGTGCTCGGGACGCGCATCGTCGGAACGCGAACGGTGGGCGAGCAGGCTGTTTCCAGGGTGAACGGGGCGTCGACGTCGAGCGTTTGTATTGCACCTAGTTCGGCGGACCTGCTTCTTGAGGCACCGTGGGCACGCAGGTCGATTGGCCTGCGCCCGTGATCTGCAGAGGCGCGTTGCCGAGATTCTTCGTGGTGTTCGCGACGGTGTCATACTCGTATACGGCGCCGTTCTCGAACGCGTAGAAACGTCCACCGAAATACGCGAGCGCCTGATTGCCGCCTCCGGGCGCGTTGATCGTGTACGTCTTCATCACCGCCGCGCTGGACGGGTTGATCTCGTAGAGGTGGAGCGGGTTCGAGTCGTTCAGGTAATAGAGAGTCCCATCTCCGTTCGAGGTCATGTCTCCGAACGTCGGGACCGAGAGCGCCCCGACGTTCTGGAACTTGCCCGTGATGATGTCGAAGTGGGCGAGGTTCGTTTGTCCCAACACGTAGAGCAGGCTGTCGTTGTTGGAGAGACCGATGAGCGACAACGCATAGTCGCTGAATCCAGCTTGCTGCTTCCAAGTTGGCAGCGCCGCGCACTGAGCGGTCTTGGTGCTCGTTTTGTAGAGCATCCCCGCGTCGCCAACGACCCACGCGACGCCCATGCGATCCACCGTCATGTGCGTCGGGAAGGTCGTGCACGTGAGCGTGCCGATCTTCTTGAACGTGAACGTCGGCGGCCAGAAGCTCCACAGCTCAGCGCCGATGCCGGTGACGTAGATGAGCTTCGCGGATGGTGGGCAGTCGATCGCCGCGTCCGCAGCCGGGCCTGCTTCAGGAGTGCTCGTCTCCGCGAAGTCGGGCTGGCCCGAGTCGTCCGCTGTTGACGTTTCGTTGCCGCTCCCAGAGTCCAGCGGAAATGGGAAGGTGGTCGAGTCGTTGCCACCGCAAGCGATGAACGCGCCCACGAGCAGCGTCGCGCCGAGCAAGCTGGCTCTCCTCATCGCATCACTGCATCACACTATCGACCAACGTCCAATGGTCGCTCGCGGATTGGTCGCAGCATGTGCGCGACTACGAGGGTAACTCGGAGGTGAGCGCAGCGCGTCGCTTCGAGCCGCGTGAGCTCGGCGGAGCCCGCGATCGAGCCTCGCGGGGAGATCGGCGCGCAACCGCCTCGGGCGTCGACGAGAGCGAGCCATGTGCGGCCCGGGTCCTGCGGGCGGTCTCGTCCCCGCGACCGCGGAGGCTGCGAGCGGCGTCATCTCGTGGGTGTCGTCCGCTTCGTCGGCGAGCATCTTGCGGCGGCGTAGGTACGCGAACATCTTGTCGCGCGTCTGCTCGAGCACGCGCGCGACGTCGCTCGTGCTCAGATGAGGTCTCGCTTCGAACGCGAGCTCTCCCGCGCGCTCCACATAGTGGCCGGCACTCGAGTTGATGTGGTGCTTGGAGCCGATCGGCTGGTCACGACATTCGATGAGGAGAGCGG
>JANYHY010000476.1 GCA_025362165.1 Myxococcales bacterium
CCCAAAACGCGGGGCTCTTCGACTTGCCCTCGAGCTCCTCGAGCTCCTTCCTCAGTTTGTCGAGATCCGCTTTGGCCTCCAATTTGTGCAGGCGCGCGTGCAGTCCCTTCATGCTCGTCTGGACCTCTGCGAGGCTCATTCGCACGACTCCGCCCTGCCCGTCATCGACACGAGTGCGGCGGTCGAGGTTGGCGAGCTTGCGGCTCGTCTCGGTCTCCTCGAAAGAGAGCGCGATGCCATCTCCCTTGCGGCCGACGCGCAACAGCTGGAAGCGCGACGCCTCGGCGCTGAGCACGGCGCGAGCGAGCGGCAACACCAACAACTCTTCGATCGCGCGCTTGAGTGGGCGCGCGCCGTATTGAGGATCAAATCCCCGATCGAGCAACAAGTCGATCACGCCCTCGTCGACCTCGAGCAGCAAATCGCGCTCCAACAAGCCCTCGCGCGTGTAGACCTTCCCTAGCTCGCGCTGCGCGATGCGGCGCATGTCCCCGCGCTGCAACGCATGGAACACCAAGATGCGATCGATGCGATTGAGGAACTCGGGGCGATAGGTCGCGTCGAGCGCGCGGCGCACGTCACGAGAGATCTCGTCGGAGTCCGCGCCCTTGCTGCCAAAGCCGATGCCAGACGTCTGCTGGCGCACGTTGCTCCCGACGTTCGACGTGAGGATGAGGAGCGTGTGGCGGAAATCGACGGTCTCTCCGCTCGCGTCCGTCAATCGACCGTCGTCGAACACTTGCAGGAAGAGGTCCGCGAGGTTCGTGTGGCCCTTCTCGAACTCGTCCAACAGCACCACGCTGAACGGATGCCGCCGAACGTGGTCCGTGAGGATCCCCGTCTTGCCCGATTTCGGATCTCCGATGAGCTTCTCGAACGAGTGAAAGTCTTTGTACTCGCTCATGTCGACTCGAAAAATCTTCTCTCGAGTGCCAAATAAAAATTCGCTAGTTGCTTTAGCCAATTCGGTCTTACCAACCCCGGTCGGACCGACGAACAACAAGACCCCCGCCGGCTGATCGGGGTCGTTCAATCCCGTTTTGTAGAGCGCGAGGATGTCCGCGACCGCGCTCACCGCCTCTGGCTGACCGAGCACGCGATCGGCTAAAAATTGCTGCATTTCGTCGTAGGTGGTGCGCGCATGCGGCGACAGCATGTGCATCGGCAACCCGGTCTGCTCGCCGAACACCGCCTCGACGAAGGGCACGTCCACAGGCTCCAAACGGGCAGTCCCGAATACGGGTTTGGCGGTTTGCGCCACGCGCCTCAACAGATCTACGCCCTTGCCTGGGAAGCTCTGCGTAGGGAGGAACTTCTTCGCGAGCGAGTACACGCGGTCAATCGCGGTCTTGTCGAACGTAGGGGCGAGGCCGGCGGCGACGCGCATGAGCAAATCGCGAGTCTCTTCTTCGCCCGCCTCGTGCACGGCGACTGCCACGAAATCTCGAGAGAGGCTCGGGTGCTCTCTGCACAGCTTCTCCCAGCGGCCTGGCGTCGTCTCACCGAAGAGCACGAGCTTGCCGACCTCGATGCCGGGCCGCATCAGCTCGTAGATGCCGCGTGGGTTGGTGCTGTAGGAGCCCGCGTACGGCAGGTTCCATAGATCGGTCACGTAGACGAGGCGCTTGTTGTTCGCGTGCGCCAGCAATGAGCGGATGCGCGTCTCTTGTTGTCCCGTATACCGAGTATCGGCGCAGAGGCCGACCGTCGATATCTCGAATACGCGCGCGCCGTCGAGCTCCGGGAGGCGCTGCTCTCGCATGTAGGAGAGGAGCTTTCGAACGACCGCCGTCTTGCCCACTCCTGCGGGCCCAAGCAACACTGCGCTGCGACCCTGCGCGAGCGCACGAGCGAGCGACGTCGCCTCTTCTTTGCGGCCGTATGTCTTCTCTCCAGCGGCCGCGGGATCGGCACCGAGGTCTCGTCCCTCGGTCGCCAGCAGATCGATGTCGTCAGCCACGCGCGCAGTATACTCGCAGTACGCTCACTACTGGACGCAGTACGCGAGGTTGCACGCCGGCGGATTCTGGAGTTTGTAGACGTAGTACGAATTGCAGTTGGTCACTTGCACTGGGTTGGACCAATTACAAACGTTGTTGGACCAGTCGTAACACTCGGTCAACGCGGCTGTAGCGCCGCCCACGGGTAAGACTCCCTTGAGCCATCCGCTCGCGGCTGTGCCGCATTTGTTGGGACCAGGGTCCACCGTCACGAGCGACTTGGAGTTTCCAGTGAATCTGTACCAAGTGCCGTTCGTCAGCGTGTTCTCACAACAGTTGCCGTTGCAACCTGGTTTGTTGATGTCCCATTGGTCCGCGTTCATCCCCGTCGCGCTTCCACACTCCGCAGGCAGGTTGGAGCACGCGCCACCCACACACAGCAAACCACCCCCGCACGGTTTGCCGCATTGGCTACAGTTGTCTCGATCCGACTTCAAGTCGATGCACTGCTTGCCGCATTGAGTGAGACCTGCGCCGCACTGCAAGATGCACTTTCCGGCGACACATATTTCGCCGTTGCCGTTGTTGCAAACGGTGCCACAAGCGCCGCAGTTGGCTTGGTCAGTGTCTGTCTTTGCGCAATACCCAGCGCCGCCGTCTTGGCCCGAACAGAGCGTCTCTTTCAATCCGCAATTGCCTGAACACTTGCCAGCAACACACGTCTGCCCCGCGGTGCATACGTTCCCGCAAGAACCGCAGTTGGCGTTGTCGCTCGAGACCGCTGCGCAATAGGGTCCTTTGCAGAGCATCTCACCGGCGCCGCAGGTGTCACCGCATTTGCCGCCGCCGCAGACCTTGCCCGGATCGCACACGTTGCCGCAGCCTCCGCAGTTCTTCGTCTCGGTGTTGGTGTTTGCGCAACTCACCGCGCCGCCGTCGCCCAGGCAGAGAGTCTGCGCCATGGGACACTGAGCCGCGCATTTCCCTGCAGCGCAGATCTCTCCAGAGTTGCAGCTGTTGCCGCACGCGCCGCAGTTCTTCGCGTCGACGTTGGTGTCGAAGCATGATGAGCCGCACTGGGTGGAGCCCGCTCCGCAGGTGAGTGAGCACACTCCCGCGCCACACACTTCACCGGGCTTGCACGCTGTTGCACATGCGCCGCAGTTTGCAGGATCGGCGATGGTGTCGATGCACTCCTTGCCGCAGAGAGTCTCGCCCGCGGTGCACGACTGAGGTGTTTGCCCAGGGGCTGTCGAGCAGCCGATGATCGCCGCCGCGATGAGTGTCGCGCCAGTGACGGCAACCTTCGTAAGAGTAGAAAAGCTCATCGATCGATGAGACCGCGATTTTGCGAACAGCGCAAGATCGAGCCCAGATCGATGAAAAGGTCTAGCTTGTGGGCGGAAGCGCGCTTGTGGGAGGGAGCGCGCCGAGCGTTCCCTCGGGGCCTGCGAAGATCTTGGTCAGCGTCTTGGCCATGCGCGACGCGTGCATGCCTCCCGAAGCTCGAGGTTGGGCATGCGGTCGAGATCAGGCCTGTGGCTCGGGCTTGGCGGGCTCTCGCGCGCGCTCTTGTTTGCCGTTCGCGACGAGCGGGAGCTTGTCTTCTGCGCGAAGCGCGCGTGCTTCGACGCGGCCGCCCTGATCCTCTCCGATGGCGTCGACGTACGCGCTCAGCGGCATTCCGCCGCCGGAGATCGCGAGCGCTCTGCGGCCTCGACCATACGGATCGTGACCGCGATACAAGAGCACGTGGCGTGGCTCGAGGACGCGAACCGCTCTGACAGTCGCGGCGACGCTACCGGTGGCCTCGAGCACGAGCCAATCAATCGCACCGACGGACTCGGCGATGTCTTCTAAGTCTCGCTCGTCCGTGCCGTCATGGATGCCCTGACCGAGGAGGGCGAGCTTGGTGTCGCCGAGCTCGATCGCGAAGCCGAGCGCGGACTCTCCGACTGTCGGCCCACCGAAGCCGCGCCCCATCGGCAAGCGTCCGAGCGCGCGCAAGCCACCCGTCGGAAGCGCGGCGAGAGGCGAACGCGCGAACATGCGCGAGACCTCGGCGTCGAACGCGTCTCCGACTCCTTGCGCCCACGCGATCCCCGAAGACGCTGGCGTCGGCAGAGTGAGCGGGAGCGCGGTGATGCGGACGTCACCGTCCTTGGCGCTCTCCCAATCCTCTAGATCCAAGCCGCGATCACGATCCAAGCGGAGCTCGCGACGGGCGAGGCGACACGCCTCCATGCTGCCGACGAGAGTGACCTCTTCGTGATCCTCGAGCACGTCGAGCGCGTCCTCGAAGCTATCTCCGATGCGCGTGACGAGCAGGTAATCGCAAGCGCGCGTCTCCGTGCGGCTTCTCCTGCCGCGCCGCGTCTGCGAGAATGCTGGGTCAACGAAGATTCGCGCCCCTTTGTGGGTCGCCTCGATGAAGGCCCCGCCGTGATAGGTGAACTCGGACATGTTCCCTCCGCGCCTCTTGATCAAGAGGCCAAGGAGGCAGACGCTATCACTCCACCTTCATGGAGGCGAGACATGGCCGAGCGACGCAAACTGGTGCGTGAAGAAGCGACAAACGTAGACCGTGGTTCTGCGCGTCGGCGTGACTCACGTGAGAAGACGCGAGCGGAAGAGCGGCCGTCGCCGAGGGCTGCGCGCGGAGGACGTGGGAGCTGGACCAAAGGGCGCCCGCCTCTCGCAGACGAGATGGGAGACGTCGGACGCGGTTCGCTGTTCGTCGGCATCGAGTCTGCGGCCATCGCGTTGGACACGATCGCGCGCGTGCTGCGCGGCGCTGTCGATCGCGCGTTTGACGAGGACTACGATCGTCCTGGGGATCTCGTGCGCGGCATGACCGGAGAGGCCGATCTCGCTGCGTACGACTTGGCCTCCGAGCTGCGCAACGTCCCGAGGCGACTGTCTCGGCGCTTCGACGACGCGCTAAAATCTCCGCGCGCCGATCGCGGTGAGCGTGAGCGACGAGAGAGCGGATCTCCGAGCGACAGCCCTGGTGTGGGCTCCCGCGCGCGAGGTCTGCGGCGCGATCAAGAGTGAGTCGTGCCGCGTAGCCTCCAAGTCTTCACCCGCTTCTTCGTATTTTTCTTCCGATTGCTCTTGGAAGAAGCAGCGCGGCGCTTACCGCTCTTGGGCCGGATCGTCGGCGCGCAGCCCTCGAGCCCGCGTCGGTTCCGCGATCTGCTCGAAGGGCTTGGCGGAGCGTTCGTCAAGTTCGGACAATTCTTGAGCGTGCGAAGCGACATCTTGCCGCCCGCGTATTGCACGGCGCTCTCCACGCTCTACGACAAGGTGCCGCCATTTCCAGCAGCGCAGGCGCGCGCGATCATCGAGCGCGATCTCAAAGGATCGATCGACGATCTCTTTCACGAGTGGAACGACGTGCCCATCGGCGCGGCGTCGTTCGGGCAAGTGCACATGGCGACGCTCAAAGGCGGTGACGACGACGGCCAACGAGTCGCGGTCAAAGTGTGCAGACCTGGCAGCGAACGCACGATCGAGACCGACGGCGCGCTCGCGATGATCATGGCGCACGTCGTGGACACGCTCAGCCTGCTGGGTCGCATCGAGATCGCGCCCGTGCTCCGCGATTGCGTGAAATGGACGTTGCGGGAGATCCAATATCTCCAAGAGGGCAAGAACGTCGACCATCTCCACGAGGTGACCGCCTTCAATCCTCGACAGCGCATTCCCTACATCTATTGGGAGCGCACGACCGACAGAGTGCTCACGATGGAATACCTCGACGGCATTCCCGTGAGCGAGATCATCACGCGCTTCGAAGCGCACGACGCGAGCATCGACGACGAGCTCGCCGAGATGGCTTGCGATCGAATGACGCTCGCGCGAAACATCTGGCAGACGTTCCTCCTCCACACGTTCGTGGCAGGCGTATTTCATGGCGATCCGCACCCCGGCAACCTGATCGTCCTTCCCGAGAACCAGATTGGCCTGTGCGACATCGGCCTCTTGGGCCGGCTCAACGAAGAACAGAAGCGCGAGCAAGCGCTCTGCCTTGGCGCCATCGCGCAAGAGAACATCGAGCGCCTGTTCACCACGATCCTCGACATCCTCGACGCGCCGCGCGGACTGCTCGTCACCAAGACGTACGATCAGTTCGCAGAGGAAGCGGACGCGTGGCTGGACGCTTGTGACAATCCGGGCGCGCCCATGTCGGAGAAGACGCTCCAGAGAGTCGTGGGGACATCGATGACGATCGCGCGGCAAGTAGGGCTGATCCTCCCCGCGCAGACGATCCTCTTCTACAAAGGCTTGCTCACGATCGACGCCGTCATCCTCCGTCTGTATCCGGATTTTGATTACAAGAAAGAGAGCAAGCGCGCGCTGCGGGTCGTGCGGATGTACGAGCTCGAGCGCATGTATCGACCAGGAAATATCTTGGACAGCTCGCTCTTGGCGCAGCTGCTCGTGGGCAGTCTGCCCGCGTTCGTAGAGAGCCGCGTGCAAGAGTTCGAGCAGGGCCAACGGCAGATCTACAGAAAGCTCAATTTGCTGCCCGCGATCGGCGCGGGGGCGATGCGCGCGATCGCTTGGGCGACTGCGATCGCGCTGTCAGTGGCGCTCTTGGATCGTCAGGGCTGGCTGGTTCGGGTCTGGGATCAAGTGCCGAGAACCGCGATCGCGCCCGCGCTGGAGCTCGTGTACGGGCACGCGATCGTCGCTACCAGTGCGCTGCTCCTCTGCGCGTGGGCCGCACGAAGCTTGAAGGCGCGAACCATGATCAAAGTGCAGAAAGAGGCGTGAGGACAACTTCGCGACAATCTTGCTCCTGGGTGCCGTAGACGGCGAAGATCCCTCGGATGCGCGCTCACATCTTGGAGGATGGCGTCATTCGGATCGCGGAGACCACCGACGAGGTGCGCCGCGCTTACGCGGACGGCAGGACGATGTGGGTCGATCTCCACGATCGCACGCCAGACGCTGATCGAGTCTTGCGCGAGGTCTTCTCGATCCACCCGCTCGTCGCCGAAGACATCTGGCTCGATCGATCCGTGCCCAAGATCGACGAGTTCGACGACTACACGTACATCGTGGCGCACTCGATCGCGAGGGGCAGCACGCCGGGGAAGGTGGATCTGCGCGTCGTGGATGTCGTGGTCGGAAAGCGCTTCGTCATCACGCAGCAACGCGACACGCACCAAAGACAGGCTTTGGCCGAGCGCCTCGAACGCGAGCCCAACCTCCTCGCCAAAGACACCTGCTGGCTGCTTCACGCGATCCTCGACGCGGTCGTCGACGGCTACCTTCCGTTCGTCGAGGCCTACGTGCGCCGCGTGGATGAGGCCGACCGCAGCGTGGTCGTCGCGCCTTCGCACCCGCGAAAGCTCGAAGAAGAGGTCTTCGCGCTCCGCCGCACGGTCCAGACGCTCGCGCGCATCACGCAACACCAGCGCGAGATCTTGGCGCGGCTCGCGATCGGCAAGGTGCTGAACATGCCCAAGGAGGCGATCCCGTACTTCCGCGACGTGAGCGATCACTTCGTGCGTGTCGCCGAAGAGGTGGACCGCTACGGCGACGTCGTCAACGACACGATGGACGCGTACCTGAGCATGCAGTCGAACCGCATGAACCAAACGATGAAGACGCTGACCTTGATGACGACCTGCCTGCTGCCGATGAACCTCATCGCGTCGATCTACGGGATGAACTTCCAGCACATGCCGGAGCTCTCGTGGCGCTATGGATATCCGTTCGCGCTCGCGATGATGGCTTCGCTCGCCGCGGCGATCCTGCTGTTCTTCAGGATCAAGCGTTGGTTGTGACGTGAGCCGCGAGCCATTGCCACCGCACCAACACCCACAAAAATAGGCTTCCGTCGCGATCCTACGCCGCCGTCGGGAGAGAACATGATAGCCAACGTAGTGTAGGAAGATGGGCACTCAAACCGCCTCCGGAGGACCTGGATATCTGCCTGGGCTCGACGGGATTCGTGCGCTCGCGGTCGGTGCGGTCGTCGCTTATCACCTGCAGGTGCCGTTCTTCGACGGCGGCCTGCTTGGCGTCAGCGTGTTCTTCACGCTCAGCGGTTATCTCATCACGTCTCTCTTGATTCAGGGTTTCGAGCAGAGCGGCCGTGTAGAGCTCAAGGCGTTTTGGATGAGGCGCGCGCGGCGACTGTTGCCGGCGCTGCTCTTGATGTTGCCGGTCGTGGTGACCACCACCGCCATCGCGCGGCCGGACAAGCTCGCCAACACGGCGCGCCAAGCGTTGTATGCGCTTTTGTATGTCGCAAACTGGACAACGATCGCGCGCGGGGACGATTATTTCCAGCGCTTCTCGGGGCCAGGGCCACTCGATCACCTGTGGTCGCTCGCGATCGAGGAGCAGTTTTATATCGTGTGGCCCCTCCTCGTCATCGCATTGCTCGCCCTCGGCGCGCGCATCAAATGGGGTCGAACGCCGCTCGTCTTCGTGACCATCACGCTCGGAGCTGCGTCCACCTGGGCGATCGTGCGCCTCTACGAGCCGCTCGCGATCAACAACACGCGCGCGTACGAGGGTACGGACGCGCGCGCGGCGGCGTTGTTGGTGGGTGCGTTGGTGGCGATGGTGCTGCCCTTCAATCGCGTGGCCGACGTCTCTCGCAGAGCGCGTGTCGCGCTGGACGTCATCGGCGCGCTAGGTCTGGCGATGGTGATCGCGTGCATCGCGCGCACGGACGAGTACTCACCTGGACTTTATCGCGGAGGTGAGCTCGGTCTCTCCACTGCGACAATCGCGCTCGCCGTTGCGGCCTCGCATCCACGGACGCTCATTGCGCGGGCGCTCGGCGTGTTGCCGTTGCGCTGGGTGGGGGCGCGCTCTTATGGAGTCTATTTGTGGCACTTGCCGGTGGTCGCGTTCATGCCGCCCACTGTGCTGATCGATCGGCCCGTGCTTCGCGGCGTCGTGCAGGCCGGCTTGATCCTGCTGCTCGCGGCGGCGTCGTTCCGTTTGCTGGAGGACCCAATCCGACGTCGCGTGACGGCTCGCCGGCGGATCGCGCTGCGGGCTCTGGCGCTCGCCCCGATCGCGACGATCGCGCTCGTCGTGTGGCCGCTACGTTTCCCGCCGAGCGAGCTCGAGGCGCTCGCGGCGGAGCCCACCATGCCCGCAGAGGTGTCTGCTCCGGCTCCTGCCGTGTCGATCGCTCCGATGCCGCGCATGGTGATCGCTCCCGGCGCGCCCTCCACGTCGTGCCGTGAAGTGGCGCACGTCGGAGACTCCACGTCGCTCGGCCTCGTCTCGAGCGCGTACATCCCCAACGCAGACGACCAGATCGCCGCGCGCTACCACGCAGTCGGCGTGGAGCACTTCTTCAACGAGATCAGCGGCGCGCGCAGCATGGTCGAGACACTCAATCATCAGCCCAACGCGACCGACATCGTCACGCAACGGCGCGCGAGCGGCTACAACGGCTGCTACGTGATCGCGCTTGGGACCAACGATCCGGCAAACACGGGGGGCAACGTAGCGATGCTCGGCGCGCGCATCGACACGATGATGGCGAGGATCGGAGACAAGCCCACGCTCTGGACGACCACCAAGACCTTGAAGGATAGAGGCCCATACCAGAACGCGAACATGCTCGCGTGGAACCAGGCCTTGACCGCCGCGTGCGTGCGTCACTCGACCATGCGCGTCTATGATTGGGCAGGCGAGGTTCAAGACGGGTGGTTCACTTCGGATGGCATCCATCCCAACCCCACTGGCTACAAAGAGCGCGCCGCGCGGTTCGCCACTGCACTCGCCCACGCATTCCCGAAAGACGGTTCGTCCTCCGCCTGCGTCGTGCACGCGACGCCCTGATCCGTCAGTCGTTCATCACGTACCAGCGGCCGTCGATCTCGTGAAAGCGGATCGTTTTCTCGCCCTCCTGGTCGTAGGTCGCGGTGTGCTCCGCTTGGTCGATGTTGGGCGTCATGTCTCGCACGCGGACCAAGAGCTTTACGAGATCTCTGTCTTTGCCCTCTTTGCGGAACGCCGCGATCACGTCGCTTAGCGGCTCTGAGTCCGTGAGCTTCTTCAAGTCCGCGGGGTCGACGAGTGTGTTGAAGAGCTCCTCGACAGCGCCCTCGCGGAGGAGCTTCAGCATGCGATCGATCGCGTCGCGCGGAGAGCCCGCGACGGCTTCAACGGCCGCGGACTGCCACGCGCCAGACGAGCTCGGTGCGGCGGCGCTCGACGCGACTGGTAGCGCCCGCGGAGCCGCCACGGAAGTCGGGACGTCACGCGGAATCGTCACCGGTACCGCGGAGGTCGCCGCGCCACATCCGACGAGCGCGACGACGCAAAGCCTACCCATCATGGGTGATCGCCGACAAGTGGCGCAGGAGGCGGCACGGGCGGTGGTGTCGCGCAGGGCATGCTCGCAGTAGCGCGCGCAGTGACCGCGACATAGACGCGCACGTAGCTGCCGTGCGGGTACGCGCCCGTGATCTCGAGCTTGTCCACGTCTCCCTTGAAGCACCCGCTCTCGTCGCCGAACGTGAGATCGAGGCCGAGCTTGTCTCGCACGGGCTTGAGCCGCTCACCAAGATCGAGGCGCATGGAGGCGCGCGCCTGATCTCGAATCTTGTCGCCGTCCGTCATCGCCTTGAGCGACAAAAGGAAATTCCTCGTCTCGATGGTCGGCTCCAAATCGGGAATCGCTAGTTCGTTGTCGATTACCGACAAGTGACCTGTCAAGAATAGGTCACCGTCCAAATCTGCGTCGATCCCGAACTTGTGAACAGGCCCAGTGATGTGCATTTTCAGCACCATTTTGCCCTCGGACTCGTACAAGTCGGGTTTCTCCAAGTACAGCTTTGGATATTCGGCGGAGAAGAAGTACTTGCCGTCCGTGAAGACCACGCCCATCGCGCGAGTGAGCTCTTCGTAGCTCGCCGCGACCGGCACGGTGACCGTGAAGGGGCCGGAGACGAGCGTGGCGACGTTGGCGAGAGCTGGCAGCGGCACGTTCGCGTCTGGCTCTGCGCATGGGATGGTGACCGAGGGCGCGACGACGATAGCGAGATCCTTCTCGATGCCGTCCGCGACCACGGTCGGCCCAGCCTCCACGCCCAGCACCTTGAGCAGCGCGCAGCCCTTCGCCTCGCCGATCGGCACGGGGATCGGCACGGCGACGCGCGCGTACGCCTTCGCGATCGTAGGCTTCAAGTCCTGGCTGAACTCCTTGAGCTTGGCGGTCACCTGTGAGGAGACGAGGTCGAGCACGCCTGCGAGCGACTCCGCCATCCTCACCTTGCGGTCGGCCGAGGTGGCCTTCACCTCTACGCCTTGGAGCTTCAGCGCGTACTCGGTGTTGATCACCGGCTCGGCCACGACGTGCAGATCAATCGAGAACTCTGGGCTCGCGACGCCCACGTCGACCTTCGCGGTCACGTGCGCGTCGAGCACGATCCGGCCCTGGCTGAACGTGAGATCGAGGGGCATGCGCTGCCACCAGTAGCGGCGCTGTCCGCCCATCGCGAACGTGCCCTCGCCGATCTTGGGGACCGCGTCATCGAGCGCTGTCTTGAGCGAAGCGCTCGTCACGGCGACATGCACCACGATGCGCGAGGGCGCCGGATCGGCCACGGGCGGCGATGGCGATTGCACGGGACGTGGCGGATACACCGCGCCGAAGCGCCCGCACGAGACCAGCGCCGCGATGGCGAAGAGCCACATCAGTGCAGCGACGGTAGTTGATCGTGCCAAGGGCACGATCAATGGAGAAGGTTCTGTCCGAGCGACCCGCAAGGGTCGGCTAGGAGTTTTCGTCATGCCCACGGTGAACTACACCAACGCCCGCGCGCGCAACCCAATTCCGCTCGTAGCGCCGGTGGCTGCTTTCACGACCGTTGCGCCCCGCGCCGAATTCGGGTCGGATCGGCGTTCATGGATCTAGGACAACTGGCGAAGAAGCTCGCGGACACGACCCGGCTCGGGATGAACGCAGAGGTCGCAGAGAAGCTGAAGATGAAATCCGAGGACGTCGTGCGGGGCCAGTTGATGGCCATGACCGATGGGCCGCGAGGTCCGCTCGGCGTGTACCTGCTCGCGATCTACGTCGTCGATGACACGGATCTCTTGGACGCTGGAGAGATCTACTGGTGGAGCGTCACCGCGCTAGTCGATAAGTCCAACAACTCGAGCTGGAGTCCCGTGTCTGGATTGCCAGCAGGCGGGCCGCCGCACAAGTGCAGCTCGCTCGAGTGGATGACGAACATCTCGCTGAAGGACCCGCCGCTGCTCGCCGTCATCCCTCCAGATGAGGACACGGCCGCGTGCGTCGTGCGATTGGCGATCTACGACGACGACGGCAAACCGGCTGATTTAGCCGCTGCGATGGCTCAAGGGCTCGTCGCGCTCTCCAACTGCAAGCGAGAGGGGTTGCCCGGTGCGACCCAGATCATCACGCCGGTGCGCGACGCGATCTACAAATCCTTGAAAGCTCACGACGACGACGTGCTGATCGACGAGGACGTTACGATTCGACGCGGCGAGAGCGGACGCTTCGGCGTCGGCTTCGTGTCGTCGGCGATCAACAGCAAGGTGCGCGCGTACTACGTCGTCAAAGACGAGCTTCACACGGACACTGCTGGGCCGGTCGTGCTCCGCAAGGGAGAGACGTCGCGATTGGTGTTCGCGGCCGAGGTGAAGCGCGGCGGTCGCATCTCGATCTTCGCGCGCGGCGGAGACGTCGAGTGCCCCCTGTTCGGCGAGCTCAACACCGATCGCCCGTTCGCGGGCAAGGTCGTCGACGACGCGCTCATGCAAGCTGTCACGCGCGGCATCGAGATCACCGGGAAAGGCGCGGCGAAAGCGATCGCGTTCTACACTCCGCCGTGAGAGTGCGCTGAAAGCGTCGTTGCGTAGATGTCCGAAAATGGCCAGCATGTCTCGCCCCGAGAGGGCATCGTGCCGGACATGTCCACACTCGACCTCGTCTATGAACGCCTCTCCACTCCCATCGATCCCATCACGGTGATCACCGACGGCGATGGCGCTCTGCGCGCGGTCGGGTGGCACCTCGCGCGATCGGGCTCGGCGCGCTCCGGGCGTATTGCCGTGGGTGTGCGGCGCGCGATAACCGACTATTTCGACGGAGACCTCCACGCGCTCGACGATCTCGTTGCCGTGACGGGAGGCACTCCGTTCCAGCGAGAAGTATGGGCTGCGCTGCGTCGGATCCCGATCGGTGGGACGCGCACGTACGGCGAGATCGCTCGCGCGATTGGGAGGCCCAAGGCGGTCCGCGCAGTCGGGCTCGCGAACAGAGACAACCCTGTGGGCATCGTAGTGCCATGTCACCGCGTGATCGGGAAAGACGCGTCGCTCACTGGCTACGCGGGCGGGCTCGCTCGCAAGCGCTGGCTGCTTCAGCATGAAAGCGCAGTGTGATCGTGACGCTTGGCGGAGGGCTTGGCCGCGACATTTGTTACCGCGCGCTTGCCACGCGTGACGCGCGCTTCGATGGCCGCTTCTACACGGCTGTCGTCTCGACTGGCATCTATTGCAGACCCATATGCCCAGCGCGGACTCCGAAGTTGGAGCATTGCCTATTCGTACCGACGGCCGCTGCGGCGCACCAACTGGGGTTTCGGTCTTGCTTGCGCTGCAGGCCAGAGCTCGCGCCGGGCGTCGCCGCGTGGCACGGCACGGCGAACACGGTGTCGCGCGCGCTCGCGCTGATCGCGGAGGGAGGCTGGGGCGAGGGTGGAGCCGATGAGCTCGCCGCGCGGCTCGGAGTTGGCGCGCGGCACCTGCGGAGGTTGTTCGACGAGCACGTCGGGGCGACTCCCGTGTCGGTCGCGCAGGCGCAGCGCCTGTTGTTCGCGAAGAAGCTGCTCGCAGAGACGAGCCTCACGATGACCGAGATCGCTCTCGCGGCGGGTTTCGGCAGTGTTCGCCGCTTCAACGACGCGTTCAAGAAGACCTACGCACGCGCCCCTACGACGCTGCGCGGGAGTGCGCCGCGCTCTGGAGTGGGTATCGCGCTGAGACTGTCGTTCGTCCCGCCGTTCGACTGGAGCGCGATGATCGATTTCCTCGGCGCTCGCGCGATCGCTGGCGTCGAGTCGGTGAAGGGCGGCGTCTATCGCAGGCGATTTTCGATCGGCGCCGCCTTGGGCACTGTTCGCGTCGAGAAGGTCGGAGATGCGCTTGGGCTCGTCATCCGTACGAGCGATGTGCGCGCGATCGGCGCAGTCGTGGCGCGCGTCCGCTGCGTGTTCGACGTGGACTCGGATCTGCGCGCCATCGACGCTCATCTCTCCACCGATCGCGCGCTGCGCCCGCTCGTACGTGCTCGGCCCGGCATCCGCGTGCCAGGTGCGTGGGACGCGTTCGAGCTCGCCGTGCGCGCCGTGCTTGGGCAACAGGTGAGCGTACGCGCGGCCACGACGCTCGCGGGTCGGATCGCCAAAGACGGCACATTCCCAGACGCTCACGCGCTCGCTCGCGCTGATCTCTCCGCGAGCGGACTCACCCGCGCTCGCCAGCAAACGCTCACGTCGCTCTCTCGCGCGGTGGCCGAGGATGCACGCGTGCTCGACTCTCGAGAGTCTCTGATGGCGTTG
>JANYHY010000477.1 GCA_025362165.1 Myxococcales bacterium
CCGCAAAGCAGACCCATCACCAAAAAGTGTCACCCAAGGACCCGGTCCAAAGTGTCACCCAAGGACCCGGTTTGCACCCATCGATCACCGCGTCCGCGAGCGTATGCGCGATCTCGACAGCTTGAAGGCGAGCGATCAGTAGCCGCGATCAGCAGCCGGATCCAGCTAACACTGCTGCCGCAGTAAGCGAGTTTGGGTCTATTCGGTGGGCATCCGCCCGGAACGTACTGCTGTAGCTGTGCGTGAAGTCTTCTTGCGGTGACACCACCGGCGGATGCGAGCTCAGGCCGCTCTTGTGCGACGAGACACAGGCCCCGCGCGCGGCTGCAGCGGCGTCACCGCACCTCCTCGATCGCCGAGCGCTCAGTGGTTGTGCCCGAGCATCGAGTCAATGATCTTGCTGCTCCTGACTCAAGGCTTGCGCAGATCGAACGCAAACGCGCAGCCGTCGATGCCGGACGCGTAGTTCGCGCGCACGGTGGGGGACCAAACGCTCGGATCGACCCGCTTGCGCGCAGAGAGCAACACCTTCGACGCGATGAGGTCGATGACCACGAGCCTGACGTCGTGAGGTCTCTCTCCATCGAGCTCGGACGGGCCGGTCGAGTTCGACGTCTCGTCCATCGCGATGATCAAAGTCGACGCACGAAGCGCTTGGATCCCTAGATCCAGCGGTGCTCGCTCGAACTCGGTCTTCCGCCGCGAGAGCTCCAACAGATCGTCCGCGCGCCGCACCGACTGCTCCCACTCGGGTGACAGCACGCGCAGCGCAGCGTCGGCCTCCGCGAGCTCGCGCACGTTCGCGGTCTGCTTCTCGAACGCCGCGCCGCCATCGTACACGACGCGCACGCGCTCCATCAGCGCCTTCTCAGTGCGCGCGGTGGGTGGCGTGATGAGGCACGCCAACAAGGAGTCCTTCGTCGAGCTCTTGATCGCGCGCGCGACGCCGTTGCTCGTAGTGAACGCGTCCGTCGACCCTCGGACGTACACGGCAGGTCGCGCGAAGAGCTCGGTCAAGTCGCCGTAAGCGCGCTCACCCTCGTATGCGCCCGATGACTTCAGCAACCACGCCTCGTCACGTGAAGTCGCCGCGCGATCTGCTTCGGTGACGCCTCCGCCCTTCTGGTGGACGTCGTCGAGGATTCGCTGGCGCATCGCTTCCAGCTCGCGCGCGGACTGCCTGCGCGCGATCACGATGGAGGCCACGACGCCGCCGATGACCACGATCACGAGCGCGCGCACGACAGCGACGATCCGCGCCGAAGAGGCTCGCTCTCGCGCGGACAGCCGCTTGCCGGTCACGGCAGACTCGACGCGCGCGGCGAGCTCGGGCGACATCTTGGAGTTGGTGAGCGACGTCGGCATCTATGTCCCTAGGTCTTGGCGGCGGCGATGTTGCGAGCGATCAAACCCATGAGCTGCTCACCCGTCACACCGAGGCGCGCGGCGGCCTGTCCGGCGAGCGAAGTGCGCGCGACTCCGGGCTCGAACTGATACGTGGGCTCTTGGTTCGGGCCAAGCGCGACTTGCAAGAAGCGCAGCTCCTCGATCTTGCGCTCCTGCTCGAGGCGCGCGGCGAACGCGAGGAAGTGCGTCGTGATGATCGCCTGCGGTTCGAGTCGCGCGAGCATGCGGATCACGAGCTCGAAGATCTCTTCGCCCTCGGACGGGTTGGTGCCGGAGCAGAGCTCGTCGAGGATCACCATCGCGCCCGGAGGCAATCGCTCGAACAACGCGCGGATGCGGACGAGCTCCATCCCCAAGCGACCCTCCACCGCGTCTGCCTTCGTGTCTTGGATGAGCGACACCACGAGACCCGGCGCGAGCGCTAGAGAGGCCTGTTTTGCGGGCACGAAGAGCCCCGCTTGCGCGAGCAGCTGCGCGAGCCCGAGGCTCTGTAGGAGGCGAGTCTTGCCGCCGGAGTTGGGCCCCGTGAGCAGCACGGTGGTGTCGTGGCGGTCGCCCTCGAGATCGCACGGCACAGGCTTCTGTCCGTGTGCGAGCAAGAGCGGGTTGAACAGGCGCGTGAGCTTGCGAGGTGCGCTCGCGGCGACGAGCTCGGGCAAGCAGACCTCGAGGTTCGCGGCGCGCGCCATCTCGCGAAAGCCGAGAGCGCCGAGATAAAATTCGAGATCGCTAAGGAGCGGAACGAACCAGACGACCTCGTCTTGCAGGCCGTCGAACACCGCGTCGATGAGGCGCGCCATCACCTCACCGTCGCCGAAGCGATAGCCGCGCGCGAAGAGCTCGATCTTCGACAGCCACCGACGCGGAGCGGAGTTGACGAACGGGTTGGCGGCGTTCTCCTCGATCGAGAGGACTTGGAAGCCGCGGATTTGCCCGTCCGCGCCGACCTTCACCTTGAGCGTGAGCGTGGCGAGGTGCTCGTCGTACTCGAGGAGATCCGATAGCGACTTGAAGCCTTCGCTCGCCTTCACGCGCTCTGCGAACGCCGCGAGGCGCGACAGGCCCGAGCGCGCGCCGGCGAATGCGGACATTCGATTGACGAGGTCCGAGACGATGACGAGCAGATCGAGCTGCCTGCGGTTCGCGTCCCACTTGCCGACGCCCGTCGCTCCTTCGAGCAGCGCGCGGAACTTCACGAGCGACGCGTAGAGCGCATGCAGATCGTCTCTCAACGTCGCGGACTCGACGAGCTCGGTGACGATCGCTCGCCGGAAATCGACGGTCGCGCGCTCGGACGGCGGCTTGGAGATCAGCTTCACCAGGTGGCGCGTCGAGAGCGCAGCTTCACCGTCTCCGAGCTTGACCTTGAAGCAGTGCGACACGAAGCTCTGCACGAACAGGTCGTCGACGAAGGCGCTGGGCTCGAACGTGGAAGGGCCAAATGTGGCGCGATCGTGCGCATCCGAGAACAACCCACCCGAGACGCCGCTCGCGAACGCCAGCGCGATCGAGAAGCGCACGTGGTCTACGTCGATCCGCGTCATCGGCGTCGCGTGCAGCAAATCCAGCGCTCTCTCATCGACGGGCATGCGCTCTCTGAAACCTCGCCCGCGAAGATACCATTGGGTTGGGAACCAAAAAGCACGCGTGTTGTCTGTCGTCCAATGAAGCGCCTCCTCAGTGTCTCCACGCTCGCCGTGATGGTCGCCGCTGCTTCTTGCCGGTCCCAGCCCGCCGCGGTGATTCCAGCGGTCTCCCCAGCGACACCTCCGGTCATCGGGATGACGCTGATGCGCTCGCCGCACCCCGAGCCTCGCGTGCGCTTGACGGCAGGTGACGGCACGGGCCTCAAGCTCACGTCGCTCACCGCCCACGCGGTCGTGCAGCAGCCGCTCGCGCTCACGGAGCTGCGCATGGTGTTCCAGAACCCCTCCGATCGCACGCTCGAAGGGACCTTCCGCTTCACTGTCCCGCAAGGCGCTGCGCTCAGTCGCTTCGCGATGAAGAACGACCGCGGGTGGCAAGAAGGCGAGGTCGTGGAGCTCGCGAGCGCGCGCCGCGTGTACGAGGACTTCTTGCATCGCAAGCAAGACCCCGCGCTGCTCGAGCAGGCGGCAGGTAGCGAGTTTTCAGCGCGCGTGTTTCCGATCCCTGCGCATGGAATCAAAGAGCTCGTAGTTGCTTATTCGCAAGAGATCGATCCGGGCGGCAACTACCAATTACCGCTTCGTGGTTTGCCCGAGCTAGACACCATGGAAGTAGCTATTTCCAGGGCTGGGAGCCGCACTCCAGAGATCGCGTTCCACAAAGAGCACTCGACTCCAGACGATCTCGAACTCGCAGGGACGCCGCCGTCGGACGGCCTGCGTTCCGACGACTTGGTGCTCTTGCGAGTGAGGCCTACGCTCGCCGACGTCGCGCCGCGCAGCCCGTCTTCGGTCATCGTGTTGGTCGACACCAGCGCTTCTCGCGCGCTCGGCTTCTCCGACGAGCTCGACACTGTTGAACGCGTCATTCAAACGATCGCGGGCGCGACCGATCACGGCAAGGTCGCTGTCGCTGGCTTCGACCAAGACGTCGGCTTGATCTACGAAGGCGAGGCGAAGGCGTACGGCGCCGCTGAGCGTGGCAAGCTCGAGCAGCGTCGCGCGCTCGGCGCCTCCAACTTGGCAAACGCGCTGGGATGGGCAAAAACCGAGGCGAAGAACGGATCGTACGAGCGCGTCGTGTTGATCACGGACGGCGTGGCGACCGCGGGCAAGACCGAGAGCGACGATCTCCTCGTCGCCGCGAAGGCGCTCGGAGACGCCGCGGTCACTCGGCTCGATGCGATCACCGTCGGCGGTATTCGCGACGACGCAGGCCTGCGCAGACTCGTCACTTCGGGTCTGAAGGAAGACGGAGTGGTCGCGGATGGTCAGCTCGACGCGCGCAGTCTCCAGCTCCGCCTCACGCGACCCACGCAGTCCAATATCCCGATTAGCGTGCAGAACGCTAATTGGTATTGGCCTCACGATCTCGACGGCGTGCAGCCTGGTGACGAGCGCACGGTCTACGCGCAGGTCGCCAAGGACTCTGTCGTGACGGTCGACGTGGGCGGACACACGGTCACGCCGAACCTCACGGCGGCGAACAAACCGCTGCTGGATCGGGCGTGGGCGAGCGCGAAGATCCAGAGCCTGCTCGATGACGCGGCGGCGCCGAAAGCAGACGCCGAAGCACTGAAGAAGCAGATCGTGGACTTGTCAACTACCCACCGCGTGACGAGCCCGTTCACGGCGATGCTCGTGCTCGAGTCCGAGAGCGACTACGCGCGCTTCAAGATCGATCGCCATGCGCTCGCAGACATCTTGAGCGTCGATGGCGGAGACATCAGCGTGCTGCATCGGAGCGACGCGGCCCCAGTTGCCGTCACGGACACCCCGACCGCAGACAACAAACCGACCGACCAGCA
>JANYHY010000489.1 GCA_025362165.1 Myxococcales bacterium
CTCTCCCGTTTGGAACTTTTCGTTGTTGCCATGAAGGCTCGACGAGTATGGCCCGTGGTGCACGACCAAGAAACGCCACACGACTCCGGGTTCGGAGTCCGCAGCGGTGAGCGCGCTGTCGAGCCAGTCGCGATCGGGTCCGGTCGCGAGCGAGCCCCACCCGTTGATGAAGAAGAACCTGACCATCGACCACCGAAACGTGTCGTCGAGGCGGTGATCTTTCTGCGCGTGCTCTGTCCCGAAATACCGCAGAAATGAGCCAGCGCCGCCCTCCGTGAGCTCGTGATTGCCGACCGCAGCGTAGAGGCAGTGGTCTTTGATGAGCCCCTGTTCGACGTCGAAGAACACTTGCCAGTTGGCAGGCGACGCTCCGTCGTCGACGAAGTCTCCGGTGTAGATCAAAAAGTCGCTCGTCTCACCCTGCATCGCTCGCACGACGGCGGCCTGCTTGATCGCATCGGTGCGGCTGTCGCCATAGACGATGAACGAGATCGGAGCGGTGTCTTCGTCGGGTGGAGCTGTCGTGAACGTTGCCTCCGATTTCGCGCCGTTCGAGAGTATCGAATATCGATACGTGGTCTTTGGCGACAGCCCGTCCACGCGCACTGAGTGCCATGCGCCGATCGTTGCGTCGACGATGTCGCGTGGCTTGCCGGGTGACTCGAGTCGCACCGTGACGGGTGCTGGCGGGTCCACTTCTGCGCGCACGACCACGCCTGTGGGAGAGAGCTCCTGCAGATAAGGGCCCTTCACGAAGGGACTCATCGGCGCGGCGTGGACCTGAGTGACGCCCAAGAGCGTCCCCGCCGACAAGGCGATCGACCACGTCTGTTGGAGGCGCACGCTTTGGTGTGTAGACGAGCTTCGTCTCTCAAGCTAGCGCGCACGTTTGGCTACATTCGCGTTTCAGTGTGTTCGCGAGCGCGGCTCGATTGACCCGTTCCGATTCGCAGTTTACGGTTTCAACTGTGTTCTTGGGGTGTCTCCCGAGAAACGCGCAGGAGAATTACGCGTATCATGTCGCAACCGGTGGCGCCGTTGCCTCCGCCCGTGCCTGTGCCCATCGCTGCAGCAGCCGGGGGTGATGACCAACACAAGGAGCCCTCGGACGAAGGGCTCCCCAAGCGCTTTGGCAAGTACACCTTGCTTCGCACGCTTGCGCGCGGCGGCATGGCGGAGCTGTTTCTAGCGATCCAAAAGAGCGTCGCCGGCTTCGAGAAGCTGATCGTCATCAAGCGCATTTTGCCGTCGGTCAACCAAGACGCGGCGTTCATCGAGATGTTGCTGCACGAGGCGCGCATCGCCGCGACGCTCTCACACCCGAACATCGTCCAGATCTTCGATCTCGGGCAAGCAGACGGCCTCTACTACATCGCGATGGAGCACGTTCACGGCGAAGACATTCGCTCGATCGTGCGGCAGATGAAGAAGAAGAGCGTGCCCGAGTTTCCGCTCGAGCACGCGATCGCGATCGCGCTCGGCATGTGTACGGGCCTCGCGTACGCGCACGAGAAGCGCGACTTGGACAACACCCCGCTAGGGATCGTTCACCGCGATATTTCGCCTCAGAACGTGGTCGTCACGTTCACTGGCGACGTGAAGATCGTCGACTTCGGAATCGCCAAGAGCGACACTAAGATGAACAGCGACACCAAGAGCGGCAAGCTCAAGGGGAAGGTCCCCTATATGTCGCCGGAGCAAGCGCGCGGCGAGCACATCGACGCCCGCTCCGACATCTTCGCGACGGGCGTCATGCTCTTCGAGCTGACCACAGGCAAGCGCTTGTTCAAGGGCGCGAGCGAGTACGAGACGCTCAAGCTGATTTGCGAGCGCGAGTATCCGAAGCCGTCGCAAGTGCGTCCCGGGTATCCGCCGGCGCTCGAGAAGATCGTGATCAAGTCGCTCGCGAAGGCGACGTCCGAGCGCTACCAGTCCGCGCGCGAGATGCAGGCTGATCTCGAGACCTTCGTACGTGACGAGCGCATCCACGTCTCCACGATCAACCTCACGCAGTTCATGCAGGGCCTCTTCGAGGACAAGCTCCAGTCGCAAAAAGAGCAGCTGATTCAGGGCAAGCAGCTCGCGGACATCATCGCGGCGCAGAACCCGATCGAGTCGATGTCCGATCTCCCGCACACGGGAGTCACCTCCGCGCCTTCAGCTTCACGCACGATCTCGGGCGAGGAGAAGAAGAAGGGCAACGGCCTCGTCATCGGCTTGCTCGCGATCATCGTGCTGCTCGGCGGAGGTGTCGGGGGCACGTGGTGGTGGATGAAGAAGAAGCAGGCGCAGCAGGTTGTCGCAGGGCCCGTGACCCCGCCTGTCGTGATCGCGAAGGGCTCGATTGAAGTGAAGAGCGATCCGCCCGGCGCAGCGATCTGGGTCGACGGCGATCTCCGCCCGGAAGCGACGCCCGCGACGGTCACGCAGCTACCGACGACCGGCAAGCCTATCGAGATCAAAATCACCAAGGACGGCTTCGAGGCGTACAAGCAGACGATCACGCTGACGGACAAAGACTCGAAGGCGACAGTCTCCACCACGATGAAGAAGGGCTCTGTCGTCGTCGACGTGACCGTGCTGCCGGCGGCGGCAAAGCCGACGATCATGCTCGACATCAAGAAGGTCGACGGGCTCACGATCGACGGCATTTCTTCGGGCGATCAACACAAGCTCACTGTCAGCGCGAACGGGTTCGTGGACTACACGACCAACTTCATCGCGCAGCCTCAAGAGAAGAAACACTTCGACGTCACGTTGGTGCCGTTCGTCCCCGGAAAGCCCAACGCGACAACCACGGCGAAGCCAAGCGGCACAGGCAAGCTCAACGTCGGCGCAGCCGGAGGTTGGTGCAACGTCTCGGTGGATGGCGCACCAAAAGGACCGACACCGCTCGCCGGCATCGAGCTCAGCGCCGGTCCGCACCGTGTGACGTGCACGCCCGAAGGCAAACCTGCGCAGACACAAACCGTCGACGTCCCCAAGGACGGCACCGGTCGCTGCAAGTTTACTTTGTGAGAGCGCGTTTCCTAAAAAGCATTCTGTAGACCGGTAGGCCGTCGGCGATGGCTCGCTTTTCGCGGTTGGTGCGGGCGCCGTATGATT
>JANYHY010000496.1 GCA_025362165.1 Myxococcales bacterium
GAACGCCAGCAACTATGTGGATTGGCTTCGCCAGCCGCAATTGCCTATGAAACACGGCGTCTCCGCGTCATCCACGGCGTCTCGAACACGAGCGCCTCGAAGATCAAAAAGAGGATGGCTAGCAAGAGCGGAAACCAAAAGACGTCGTTGTAGACGTACTCGACACGCTCACTCAGCTCCTCGCGCATCATCTTGGAGAGCTTCGCGCTGACCGTGTCGATGCCTGTCTCGCCGTGCTCGGAGCGCACGATGATGCCGCCGGTCGTCTGAGCGATCGAGGCGAGCTGCTTCTCCCCGTCCGCTGAGAGCTCGGTCGTGAGCGGTTTGCCGTCCTCTCCTTTGCGCAGACCGATCACGCGTCCGTCGGGGCCGACCTCTGGGATCACCTCGGGCGCGCGCCCGCCGATCTGCACGACGTCGATCACGGTGCCTTCCTCTGCGCACTTCTGCGCGACGCTCACGGGATCACCCTCGAGATCTTCTCCGTCCGTCACCAAGAGGATGACGCGCACGTGATCCTTCGACTTGGGATCTCTACCGAGGAGCTCGCGCGCACGCTCGAGCGCTCGCGCAGTCGCGGTGCCGCCCACGGGCATGTCGTTGGGCTCCAATTGCCTGAAAAATTGGGCGATCGCGGCGCCGTCGCTCGTGAGGGGAAAGCTCATCGGCTCGCCCGCGAACGCCACCGCGGCGAAGCGCGCGCCGGGTAGTTGATCAATCAAGCGTGCGACCTCGGCCTTCGCTCGCGCAGTGCGGCTCGGCACGACGTCACGCGCGTACATGCTCTTCGAGTAGTCGAGCACAATCACCACGTCGATGTTGGTGGCGGGGATCAGCTTCTGTCCATTGCCGTACTGAGGTCGCGCCAACGCCGCGAGCGCGAACCCGAGGCCGATGACGAGCAGCGTCCCCTTGAGCGCGCGCCGCGCGGTGGAGTCGAAGCTCGTGAGCCGATCGACGAGCGCCACGTCTCCGAGTCGAGCGCTCGCGCGACTCCTCGCGAACGACCCGAGCAAGAGCGCGGTCGCCAAACCGATCACGAGCGCGACGGCCGCGATGAGGCCCAGCACGCCCGGCCACGAGAGGAGATCGTAAGCGGTCCGCATCTTACGGAAACCTCCTCAACACGACCAAGCGCGCGATCGCCTCCAGCAACAACAGGATCACCGCGGGCGCCACGAGCCACGGGAACAGCTCCTCGAACGACGCCGCTTGCGCCTGGATTTTGGTCTTCTCGAGGCGATCGAGGATCGTGTGCATGCTCTTCTCGAGCGCGCCTTTGTCGGTCGCGACGAACGCCTCGCCGCCAGTCTTGGTGGCCATCGACTGCAGCAATTGCGGGTTCACAGGGAAGTGCGCGCGCGCGTAGTGAGGCTGTCCGAAGAGGTCCACGCCGTCTTGTACGTCGACGTCGTCGCCGTTGCCGATCTGCACCGTGTAGACACGCACGCCTTGGGTCTGCGCCAAGTGCGTCGCGTAGTCAGGAGAGAACTGGCCCGCGTTGGAGTCTCCGTCCGTGAGCAAGATGACAGCCTTGGAGCGCGCGTCGCTCCTTCGAAGCCGCGCGACACCGACGCCGACCGCGTCTCCGATCGCAGTGCCGTTTCCGTCGATGAGATCCAGATCCATCTTGCCGACGAGCGTCGTCAAGAGCGCGTAGTCGAGCGTCGGCGGGGAGAGCACGTAGGCGGACTTGCCGAAGACGACGACGCCGATGCGATCGGTCTTTCGACGCGAGATGAAGTCCGCGATTACGTCCTTCGCGGTGTCGAGGCGCGTCGGTCGCGCGCCGCTCTTGGTCGGCACCGCGGGCTGATCGCCGGCTTGATCCATCACCGCGCGCATCGAGCCCGACAGATCCAGGACGAGGACGATGTCGATGCCGCGCTCGGATGACTCCTCCGGCTTGACCACGTTCTCGGGTCTCGCGAGCGCCAGGAACGCGAGCGTGAGCGCCACTGCGCGAAACACCGCTGGCACCCAACGCACATAAGAGCGCCACCCGCGCGGACCCACCCACAGCGGCGCGATCGTCGAGATGGCGAACGTGGGCACGTATCGCTCGGATCCCACCGTCATGGCCCAAAGCACCGCGGGCGGCACGACGATCGCGGGGATCAACCACAGCTTCTGCTGCCACTGCGCGCCGCCGAACGCGACGGCATTCGACTCGTAGACCACGAACAACACGAACGCGAGCAGCGCCAAGTAACAAGCCCCAACGAGCGCGCCGAGCTTCCATCCGCGGCTCATGACGTCGCCTCCAAACGCTTGGGCTCGTCGATTCGCTGCGGGCTCGGGATTGTGTCGCG
>JANYHY010000498.1 GCA_025362165.1 Myxococcales bacterium
ACCGAAGCTCACCCTTGCCGAGCTCAAGCAACCGTTCTTGGATCGCATCGAGCTCGCGACCAAGAGCGAACCGTTCTGATCGCCGCGCGCGCTCGACCGCAGCTTGAGATGATTCGATGTGGATCCTCGTAGGGGTCTCACTCGCGGTCACCCTGACGTGCGCGTGGGCCAGCTTCCGTAGGTTGCAGTTCGCGATTTCGCCGGTGAACCTCGACCCCGCGACGCTCCTCAAGGTGTTGCGCAAAGAGGGAAGAGACGCGCTCGTTCAGGCGCTCGCGTCGCAAGGTCCGGATTCGTGGGAGCACGAGCTGTTGCTCGCCGTGCAGTCGCCGAAGAACGAGCGAGCGGTCTACGTGAACGAGGCGCTCTCCGAGCTCGATCAACGCGCGCAGAGGTGGGCGCGCGTTCCGCGTGTGTGCGCGAGCATCGCATCGACGACCTCGTTGATGCTTGCGGCGGTCGCGATGCGAATCGGTCTCACGTCTGCGATGGAGTCGACAGATGATGATCTCGGGGCAGCCCTCAATGCGACCGTGATCGCGGCGATGAACGTCGCCGCCATCGGCATTGCCGGGGCGCTCTTCTGTGTGTCGGTGCAGATGCGCGCGCGACGTGTGGTCAAAGAGCGCCTGGAGGCGACCGACAAACTCGTGGAACGGCTAGAATCAGCCGCATAGCGCGCTCCCTGATTTCCTGGGAACAATCACTCTGCCGAGCCCTCTAACTGACTAGTTGGGTCAGATTCCCCGCTGCAAAGCGGAGGAGAGAGAAAGGCACGTCGATGTCCACGCATTCGTCCGTTTCGTCGCAGCAAGCTCACCGCACTGGTCGGATGACCGCGCTCATGCGCGCGGCGAGCACGAGGGCCGACGGACCGCGCGTCCTGCGCATCGGCCTCGTTCAATCGGGGCGCGTGATCGAGGAGCGCCTCGTCAAGCAGCGCACGACCGTGTCGATCGGACAGAGTGAACGCGCGACGTTCGTCCTACCTGGCGCGCCCGACGTCGAGCTCTTCGAGAAGACCAAGTCTGGTTACGCGCTCAATTTCACCGACGCGATGACGGGTCGAGTCGTGTGTGAGGACGGCATCAAGGATCTCGCCACGCTGCGAGCGAGGAGCGAACGCGGCGCAGGCGTCTATCGCTTCGAGCTTGGCTCTGACGCGCGAGGCAAGGTGGTTGTTGGTGACTCCACTTTCCTGTTCCAGTTCGTCGAGCCCCCGCCGCCGGCTACGCGCCCGCAGCTGCCCCTCGCGGTGAAGGCGACGTTCGGCGGTCAGGTCGACTGGGCGCTCACGATGGTGGCGGCCTTCAGCTTCATGCTGCATTTCGGCTTCATCGGCGCGATGTACTCCGATTGGTCCGATCAAGTGGTGAGCGAAGACGTCACCGTGCAAGGCCTCGCGGATTTGCTGAACAACGTGCCGGCGCCGATCGCCGAAGAGCAGCCTGTGGATCAGACGCCGACGACTACTCCGACGAATACGACAACCACGACGCCCACGCGCACGACTAGCACCAACGCGACCGCGAACAACCCGCAGCCTGGTCACATGAACGATCACGCCGCGCTCGCGCTCAGCAACCGCGCCGAGGCGATGATGATGGACATCGTCGGCGCGACGAACTCGCCGACCGTGATCGGCAACGCAGCGCGAGGTGACTATGCGGTCACCGATCTCACCAAGGTCGCTGAGTCCCCAGGCGGGACCACCCCTGGCTCGGAGCTCACGCTCACACAAAGCTCGGCGAACGTGCAACCTGGCACCACGCGCCTCACCGACTTCGGCAACACCCACATCGATCCGACGCACCACGTGACGGTCATCGACGTGAAGCCCCCGCCGATGACCTTCACGCAGATCGATCCGATCCCGGACAACACGAGCATCCCGCACGCCGATGGCACGATCGCCGGACTCAAGCCGCAGTATCGCAACTGCTACAACAAGGGCCTCGGCGAGAACTCGCAGATGTCGGGCAAGGTCGTGCTGTCTGTGGTCGTCCAGCCCAACGGCGAGGTCCAGAGCGTGACCAAAGTGGACGGTTCGGGTTTGAGCCCGAAGGTCGAGCAGTGCATCATCGACCACACTCAAAGCGCCAGCTTCGAGCAGGGTGGCGGCGGAACACTGAGAGTGCCCGTCTCGTTCTTCACCCAGTAAATTGATGCCGCCTACGGCGGACATCAACGGCCTTCGGCGTAGCGGAGGTGCCGTTGGCACGCCCCAATCAGCCTGTTTGCCGTAGCGACGCCCTCCACGACCGTCGTCTGTCGCCAAGGCGAGACAGGTTCCACCCACGAGCGACTTCGTGTACTGTTCTCCCGTAT
>JANYHY010000541.1 GCA_025362165.1 Myxococcales bacterium
GTCTCGGACAATCCGATCTTCTCGGCCGCGCCCGCGTGGTCACGCAGTTGGTTGCGCAGCGCCTCGAACAGCTTGAGTTGCTGCGCGGCGTCGATGCGCTTGGCTTTGCGATCTTCGATGAGCTTCTCCAAGCGCTCGCGCAGGCTCGTGTAGAACGCCGGGTTGTCTTCGAGCTTGACGTGGATCTCGTGGCGGATGGCGTGCTCCATCTCGCTCGCCTGCGCCTCGGGTGTCTTGATGGCTTTGAGCTTCTCTTCGAACTCGGGCGTGAAGAGAGACACCTGCTTGACGAGGATCTGGATCCCCTCGGCGATCACCGCGTCTTCGATCAGCTTGCGCACTTTGGCGCCGCAGTCCGAGATGTCGATCGAGTCGTCACGGAACTTGGCTGCCGCCACGCTGCGGATCTTCCCGAGCCAACGTGCGTCGCTCGCGTAGGACAACGCCGCAGGATCGGGGAGCATCATGTCGAGGCTCTGCGCGAACTTCTTGAAGGCGTCGTCGAACTCGGTGCGCACGTCCTCGGGTTCGAGCACGGAGACGCATGCGTCTAGATCGTCTTTGTCTTTCACACGGATGAAGAAGCGCATGACAGTCGCGTGCCGCGCCTGCAGCCGCGGCATTTCGTCGCCCTTGGGTGTGAGCGCAGCCTTCACGTCGCCTGGTGCGAAGATCGCGAGCGCGTCGGTGAGCGCTTCGGAGATGCCCCAGTAGTCGACGATGAGCCCGAACGTCTTGCCATCTGCCGTGCGGTTCACGCGCGCGATCGCTTGGAGCAACGTGTGCTCTTTGAGCGGCGAGTCGAGGTACATCACCTGCTCGACGGGCGCGTCGAAGCCAGTCAGCAGCATGTCGCACACCACCAGGATCTTCAGCGGATCGTCCGGCTTGAGGAAGCGCTCGACCAAGTCTTTGCGCTGCTCTTCTGCCGAGTGATGGCGCACCAAGTGCTCGGCGTCTTTGTTCGATCCCGAGATCATCAGCGCAGACTGCGGCCCGTTCAGTTTGTCGAGCGCCTCCTTGTAGAGCACCGCGACCTCGCGCGTGCACGCGACGATCTGCGCCTTGAGCCCGTTGGGCGCGATGAACTTCGAGAAGTGGTCGATCAGATCGAGCGCGATCATCTCCACGCGCTTGGGGGCGCCCGCGAGGTTGCTCTCGTTGGCGTACTTCTTCTTGATGGCCTCGCGCTCCTCTTCGGTGCGATCGGCGAACACGCGATCGAAGATTTGATCGAGCGTGTTGCCGAGGATGCGCAGCTCCGGCAATCGCCCCTCGTAGAAGATGGGCACGGTCGCGCCATCCGCGACGGCCTGCTCGATCGTGTACGTGTCGATGTACGGGCCGAATGTCGAGAGCGTCGAGCGATCCTTCTTGTCGATAGGCGTGCCCGTGAACCCGAAGAACGCCGCGTTCGGCAGCGCCTTGCGCATGTTGCCCGCCAGTCCGCCGTACTGCGTGCGATGCGCCTCGTCTGTGAGCACGAAGATGTTCGTCTCTTCGGACAAGACTGGGTGCTCTTCGCGCGTCGATCGCTTGTTGGGATTGTGCGCTCCGCTGGAGAGCTCCTGGAACTTCTGCACCGTGGTCAGGATGGTCTTGCCCGTCGGCCCCGAGACGAGCCGCCGCAGATCGCGGACGCTCTCGGCCTGATCGGGGTTGGGGAATCCGCACGCGCGGAACGTCTTGGTGATCTGAGTGTCGAGGTCTTTGCGATCGGTGACGATGACGAGCGTCGGGTTCTGGTGCACGGCCTCGCGCCGCAGCTTCATCGCGAGCCACAGCATCGTGAGGCTCTTGCCGGAGCCCTGGGTGTGCCAGACGACACCGCCGCGATCGGTCGGTGCCGTGGCCTTGCGCGCGCGATCGATCGCTTTGTTCACGGCCGTGAACTGCTGATACCGACACAGCTTGCGGATCGTCCGGCCCGTCGCCGAGTCACGCTCGAAGACGACGAAGTTGCGCATCAGATCGAGCAGGTTCGCCCGATCGAACAGCCCCGCGAGCGTCATGTCTTGGATCGTCGGCGCGCGACCGACGAGCGCACGCAGCGATGCGTCGTCGAACGGCCATGACGTCTTCCACTCGGCGTAGAAGCGATGAGGCGTCGTGACCGTTCCATAGAACGCGGCCTGCCCGCACGTGGCGACGAGCACCTGCACGACCTCGAACAGCTTCGGCGCGCCCAGCTCGCGGTACTTGTCTTCGAGCTCTTGGTACCGACTGAACTGATCGAGCGCCTCGGCCTTCCACCCTTCGCCGAGCGTCGGGCTCTTGCACTCGATGACCGCGAGCGGGATCCCGTTCACGAGCACCACGATGTCCGGGCGGATGTGCTTCTTGGCGCCCTTCACCGAGTATTGCCGAGTGACGATGAACTCGTTGTTCTTGGGCTCGTCCAAGTCGAAGAAGCGTACGGTGCGGCCTTTCTTGCCGCCTTCGCCGTCTTGCTCGAGCGCGATGCCGTACGTGAGCATCGTATGGAGCTTCTCGCTGGCTTCGATGAGGCTCGTCGACTGTGCAGCGGAGACCGCGCGGACTGCCTTCTTGGCGTTGTCGTCAGAGAGCCAGGGGTTGAGCTTCTTGAGTGCTTTGCTCAGGCGCGCGGAGAGGATGATCTCTTTGAGGGTCTCGCGTTCGAGCTCGAGCTTCTCGGGGGCGACGTAGGTGTAACCGAGAGCGATCAGCAGCGCGACAGCGGGATCCTCAGAGAGGTTCGCTTCGTTCCAGTCACGACCCGGGCCCATTGTTGCTGAGCGTCGCAGAGGCGCGCGCAAGAGGGAAGCCGTGTGTCAAGCCATGTGGGAAGAAAACCTCGG
>JANYHY010000602.1 GCA_025362165.1 Myxococcales bacterium
CCAAGCTGATCGCGATGGCGATCGAGCGCGACCTCTGGGTGAGCGGGCGCTCTGGCGATCTGCGCGCGCGCGTCTACACACCGAAGAGCGCACGGCCGAAGGCAGGCCTCCTCGTCTACTTCCACGGCGGCGGCTGGGCCACAGGCAGCATCACTTCGCATGATCGCTCGGTGCGAGAGCTCGCGCACCACGCAGAGTGCGTCGTGATGGCGGTCGAGTACTCCCTCGCGCCGGAGAGCAAATTCCCGACGGCGGTCGAAGACGCGATGGCCGCATATGTTTGGGCGCGCGCGAACGCTTCGGAGCTCGGCGCGGATCCGGAGCGGGTCGGCGTCGGCGGAGACTCCGCAGGCGGCAACCTCTCGGCTGTCGTCACTCACCTATCGAAGGCGCGGAACGTCCCGCAGCCCACGGTGCAGCTCCTCATTTATCCCGCAGTCGACATGACGCGCTCGATGCCCTCGCACCAGACTTTCGCGAAGGGCTACATGCTCGATGCGGAGCGCGTGCTCTGGTACTTGGGTCATTACCTCGAGAGCCCGGAGCAAGAGCGTGACCCGCGCGGCTCGCCGCTGTTCTACGAGAAGTTCGACGACCTCGCGCCTGCCATCGTCGTCACCGCGGGTTTCGACGTCTTACGCGACGAGGGCGAGGCGTACGCCACCAAGCTCCGCGACGCGAACGTACATGTAGAGTACACGTGCGAAACCGGCATGATTCACGGCTTCTTCAACATGAGCGGCGCCATCCCTGCGGCTCGAGCAGCCAACGAGAGAATGGCGCGCGCTCTCCACGCGTACCTCGGCTGACTGACTCAGCCGACTCTCGGGATCACCTCCAAGCTGGCTCTTGCGAGCCACTTGGACAAAACCTTCTCCAGTGATCATGCCGCTGGCATGATCACTTCTTCTTGCCGCTCTTCTTCTCGCGCTTGAAGACGAACATCACGACCTCTTCGTCGTGATCGTCCTCGGGGCTCTCGTCTCGCGTCGTCGCGACGAGCTCCCAGCCCTCCGCTCCGCGCTTGTTGAGCTCCTTCTTGATCTTGTCGGTCGCCCCGCCGTGACCCCAGGGCGTCGTGTACAAATCGTATTCGAACTTGGCCATGCTCGTCTCCTCCGTGAGGGACTGATCAAACCATCACGTCAAGAGGTGCGATGTCAACCGAGTCGTCTATCCTCGTCGCATGAACGCTCGCGAGATCAGAGGTTGGATGGGCCTGACTGCGCTCGTGTTGTTCGTCTCGTTCGTCGGTGCCGCCATCGCGAAGCTACCCACCGACAGCATCGGCGCGGACACGGCGATTTGGTGTGCGGCGTTGCTCGGGCTCAATGGCGCGTCGACGTTCGGCCTGTACCTGCTGCGCCGCAAACGCCAGCCGCTCCCGTCCTTCGATCCCATCAAGCCGCACGTCGCCTTCGCCGGAGTGACGATGGCCTCCCTCGGCGTTCTCATCGGACTGACGTTCGCCATCCTTGGTGAAGACCCGGCCGCGCAGATCGCTGGGCCGATCATCGGCTTCGCGATGGCAGGCCTCGGGATCGCGCTCAGCCTCGCGTACCTCCGACAAGCGCCAGGTCGTTAGCGCCCGCGGAGTTCTAGTCCCAAGAATCGAGGCTAAGCGGCGAGAGCTTCCTTCAGCATCTTGCGGCCTCTGTGCAGCCTGCTCATCACGGTGCCCACGGGGATACCAAGGCTCAAGGCGGCGTCTCGGTACGACTGTTCGTCGAGATCGACCATCATGATGGCCTTGCGAAAACCCTCGGGCAGCGCGTCTAGCTTGGCGTTCGTTGTCTTCGTGAGCGAGATTCGCGAGTCCGTGCGAGCGCCCACCGGCTGGGTCCACGCGTTCGGATCGAAGGACAAGACGCGCAGCGCGTTCTTCTCGCGACGCTTCTGCCGATAGCGCGTCACAAATACACTGAAGAGAATCGATAGCGCCCACGCACGCAGGTTCGTGCCGAGCTCGTACTGCGCCTCGAAGCGCAGAGCGCGCTCCACTGTGTCCTGCACGAGGTCGTCGGCCTGCGCCGGGTTGCCCGACAAGCGCAGGGCGCGCGAGCGCAGCTCGGGGACAATCGTGACGAGCCCCTTGCGCAGCTCTCGAGCGTCGTGCGCGACGATGGGGTTGCGGTGTGGGCGTTGGGGCTGTGCTTGGTTGGCGGCCATGGGACGATGTGCTCCTCGGTGTGGGAGGACCTCATCGCAACGGCGGTGCCAGCGCGAATTGTCGCATTTTCAAGCCATAGACACACCTCGGCGTGTCCGTGTGGACGCTATGCGTGTGCGGAGAGCAACGCGGCGATAGCGTCCGTGGCAAGGCTGGCGAGCTCTCCGGCGAGCATGCCGCGGTCCCCGTGCGCCCGAGACCA
>JANYHY010000666.1 GCA_025362165.1 Myxococcales bacterium
CCGAAGAGCGCCTGAAGCAAGCTGGTCTGTTGCAAGCGCCACCACCAGATCCCAGCGCCGATCAGCCCGCGGTCGTCGTGCGCCCCCAGGCCGATGGCAGCTACGCGATCGACGTCGGGTCCGGGTTCTTGCTCGAGCCGAAGAACGAGGGCTTCGTGATCGCGCCGCGCGAGAAGCCGGCGAAGATCGAGCTCAGCAAGCTCGTGGATGAAGCAACCCACAAGTCCGTCGTCTACGTGCAGTCGAACGCGGTCGAGCTCGTCAAGTTCGGCGGCAACCTCGTCGCCTCAGCCGCGCGCGCGATCTTCATCTTCGGCATCACACTGATGCTCGCGGCGTACATGATGATCACGCGCGAGAAGATCCTCGGCTTTATGTCGTCGTTGCTCGTGCCATCGAACCGCGCGAGCTTCGCCTCGCTGTTGGCGCGGATCGACAAGGGCCTCTCTGGAGTGGTGCGCGGTCAGCTCGTGATTTGCCTCATCAACGGCGTGCTGAGCGCGATTGGCTTCGCGCTCGTGGGGCTCAAGTACTGGCCGGTGCTGGCGCTCGTCGCGACCGTGCTCTCGCTCATCCCGATCTTCGGCTCGATCATCAGCGCCATCCCCGCCGTCGCACTCGGCCTCACCCAGTCCTTCGGGACCGCGGTCTTCGTGCTCGCGTGGATCGTCGGTATTCACCAGCTCGAGGCGAATTTTCTCAACCCGAAGATCATGGGAGACGCCGCCAAGATCCACCCAGTGTTGGTGATCTTCTCGCTCATCGTCGGAGAGCACTTCTTCCACGTCGTGGGCGCGCTGCTCGCAGTGCCCGTGATGTCGATCGCGCAGAGCCTCTTCTTGCACCTGCGTGAGGTGTGGCGAGTCAGCGAAGAGGATCCCTCGCCGACGACGGCCACTTAGGCCTCACATCCGCTGTCACATCTTTTGGCGCACCATCTTGCGCGGCACGACGCCCGATCGCGCGATCATCTGTTTTGCTGCGCGATCGAGCAGCGGATGGATCTTCTTCCCGACGAACATTGCCAACAGGTGAGGGTGGGTCTCTCCGAGCTTCTTCAGCGCACGCTCGGCGCCCTTCATGTCCTGATTGGCCGCGCACGCGAACGCACGCGCTCGGTACATCTGGATGCGCATCTCGCCCATCGACGCGTCCTCCGGATCGAAGAGCTCGAGCGTGTCGAGCGCCTTCTTCGCCGCGCCAGTCCGCGCCCACGTCTCGGCTGCGACCGTCGCGAGCATCGCGCGCACCTTGGGCTCCTGCTGCTTGCCGAGCTCCAGCGCGTCCACGAGTGGTCGCGCGGCTTGCGGCTCGTTCATCGTCAGGTGAATGTTTGCGCGCATCGCACGGACCTGATCGGCCATGCCGGGTAAGTTGATCTTGTCGAGGTTGATCGACTCGAGCGTCTCGAGCCCCTTCTTCGGATCGTCTTGCATCTCGAGCTGCGCACGCGCGATCGTCGCCTGAAGATCGTCCTTCTTGAAATCGCTCTTCAAACGAGCGAGCGCCTCCTTGCGACCCTCGTCCGTATCGGCATTTCGCAGGATTTCGCCGAGCCGCTCTGTCTTTTGAAGATAAAGTCGGAGCCAAATCGCGGCGCCAATCACCACCGCCGTGACGACGCCAGCGAAGTAGAGCGGCCACACCGCCTTCTGCCAGGAGTACACCGCGATCGCGAGGACCCAACCCACGACTACGGCTCCGCCCACGCGCAGGTAGAGCTGCTTCATGTCGGCGGGCGGTCGCTCGCCTGAAGGTTTGGTCAGCTCATGGAGCTCCGCCCGCACCTCCGAGGCGCTCTTGTTCTTCTTCTTCTTCGGCTTCGGATTGTTGAGCGACGTCTCGACCACGCACCGGCGTTTACCCCGGAAGAGAGGTGGCGTCGAGCGGCGCCGTCGGCTCAGGGACAGCTTCGTTCGTATCGAGCAGCGCCATCAACAGAAAGAACGCCGCGAGACCCGCCATCCCCCCGATGACGATCTTCGCGATCAATCGCGGCACCTTGTCGGCCTGTCGAACGCGCGCGGACTCACCGGCGTCTCGTCGCTCGCGTCGACAGAGGACGCAGAGCCCATCCGCGCTCGTCGCCAGGTCGTGCCGCGCGCAGCGGTTGGTGTGTGGGTCCGTGCTGTCGCTCACAACACGAGAGTCTCTTGGTGCTCTCCCCAAGTCGCGCGGAGCACGTTCGAGATCTCGCCCACCGTGGCGCCCGCCTTCACCGCGACGAGCACGAGAGGCACGAGGTTGTCGGTGCCC
>JANYHY010000677.1 GCA_025362165.1 Myxococcales bacterium
AGTGATGTTGAAGTGCTCGTTTCCGAGGTGGTGTCATTCGATGCCGAAGCGAGAGCATTTGTCCTCGAAGGGCACGTTCGGAGTTGTGCCATTTATGAGGGCAACGGGGACCACGTGGAAGCAGCACGATTTGCCGGCGAAGTCTGCACCTCGATGAATCTGCCAAGCACTTGCGTGGTTGATGTCGGCAGGCTGCCTGACGGGAACTGGGCGCTCATCGAGTTCAACGCTACGTGGGGTGCAGGGCTCAATGGTTGTGACGCGAGTTCGGTGGTTGACTGCATAATTGCCGCCTCAACATGACTCATTCAGCGCGTAGTTCGATAGTTCAAACGTGCCATCGGCGAAGGTCAATTCCCAAATCTCGAATGCGGTGAAGTTGAACACCTCAAGTGTCAGGTCTCCGTGGAATCGAAATTGAAGATCGCCGGTGGTCGCGTTCATTGAAGCGTTCACGATCGGCTTGCCACGCAGCTCTTCGTTGAGCACTTGGATTGCATCGATTGGCGCTGGTAGGCCATATTTTTGCCGGTGATCGAAGATACTTACCAAGGGCTTGCCGTCCTTTATCAGACGCCAGAATTGCGCGGAAAGTCTCGGCCCCTCACGGAAGCGTATCGAGGTTCCCACCGAGTAGATGGTATCGGTTGCAGGTTCTTCGTACTCGACGCCTTCGACGCACTCGCACACAATCCCTTTGAGTTCCGTCAGACGGTCTATGAAACTATCCTTCATGTGTACCCCTCCACGCGTCTACCACGTTCACTGAAAGGCAACCGGCAGGTAGCGTGAGAGCGGAAACAGTGAAGTCTACGTCGATTGTAGAATACCTCGATGTAACGGAAGATCGCCACGCGTGCATCGGAGCGCGTCTTCATCCATCGCGATCGGACCGTTCCGACGATCCCAACTGCGAGCAACAGCGCGACGGACGCTCGACGCTCCCCCGAAACGAGTTTGATTTGCCTACGCGCAGCAGAATAGCCAATGAGCGGGCGCTCGCCTTCGCGGAACGATTGCACACGAAGTCGATTAGCGTGCAATCCTCTTCACCATGCCTCCCGCCACGAAGCTCCTCGGCCTCCTCGCGCTGATGAGCTGCTGCGCGTGGACGCTCGTGGCGCGCGTCCACGTCATCCCGCGCGTCGACGCGCGCGCGAAGCGTGACGCGCTGCTGATCCTCGTGACGCCGCAGATGTTCCGCGGGATCGGCGCGATGGCGCTCTTCCCCGGCATCGGCGATGCGCCGCTGGAGTGGTCGACGCCACTCGCGTGGGGCGATTGCATCACCGCGGCGCTCGCGATGACGGCGATGCTTGCGCTCCACGCGCGCTGGTCGTACGCCACGAAGGTCGTATGGGCGAGCGCGGTGTTCGGCCTGGTCGATCTCCTTCACAACTTCGCCAATTCGATCAGGCTACAGGTCGCACCGCGCCTCGGGCCGATCGGCTACGTCGTCGCGTTCGGCGTGCCGATGATGTTCGTCTTCCACGTGCTCGTCCTACGCACGTTGCTGAGGAAGGCAATCGAACCTCCGAGCCGAATTTTGTAAGAGCGCGTTCGTTCCCTTGTCATCATTCGCGGGCGATGCCAATCAAGCGCGTTTCGGGAAGCGTCGAGCGTTTGTCGCGATGGTGGCGGTGTCCGGGCCCTCGCATTTCGATCGCTTTAGAAGACAATCTCGCGGGCACGCGGCATTGCTCTCCGCACCAACGGAGGGCTACGCGTCATGAAACTTTCTTTGATCACTCTCCTTCTGCTCACCGCGACTGGCTGCGCAACAGCCGTGATGCCAGACGACAGCTCGAACGCGACGTCGGACGCGGGACCGAGCAAGCCGTCGGGCAAGGACGCGAGCGCTCTGCAGAAAGATGCAGGCTCGCCGCAACAAGGCCAAGACTCCTCCGTGGACGACCCGGACACGAGCGCGCCCCTCGACTGCAACGCGCAGAGCACCAAAGCGACTTGCCAGCAGTGCTGCGTGAGCGAGCACAAACCGGGATATGGCGTTTATCAAAAGACGCTGACCACCTGCGCGTGCCAGATGCCCGGCGCATGCGTGACCGAGTGCGGCACCGAGTTCTGCGCGCAGAAGCCGACCACTCCGAACGGCGCGTGCGAGACCTGCCTCAACACCGTGCTGCAACCCAACACTGGCGCTTGCTACAACGACATCTCGAACGCGTGCACCAACGACAGCGACTGCCTCTCGCTGTTCCAGACGTGCATCCCTCAGTGCACCAACAAACCGTAGTGGTGGAGTCGTCTCGCGACACTGTTTCATGGCGTGTTTCAGCCATATTTCGAGCGCGCGGAGGCGGATCAGCGAACCACCAGTGCGAAGGTGTCACGCTCGCGCGAGAGCGCGACAGTCACTCTCAACCAGCCATTGTCCGGGCTGTCACGATGCTGCCTACTCGAATCCATGCTGGCCCGGTCATTGCTCTATGAGGTTTCCATGGCGAACATTCCGCGCCCCGCACAAGCGCCCCTCCCCTTCGTCCCGCCGGCCGTCGTCGCACCGCCGCCACCGCCGCCTGCCTCGGACCCGAACAACGTAGAGCAGCTCGACCTCACCGAAGAGAGCCCCGCGTTCCAGCTCGACCTGGAGTCGCCCGACACCGATCCCGACTTGTCGCCTTACATCGAGACGCGCCAGACGCTTTATCGGTTGGACGATGAAGACCCCGAGTTCGATCTCAAGTCGAGCGCCGGCGTGCTCGCCCGACGCGCTCGCTTCACGCAGATCGTGACCACGGTCGTAGGCGCGCTCTGGATCTTCTGCCAGATGGTCACGATTCATGCAGCCGCGCGCACCATTCTCTTCGACTGAGGCGTTTGGCATCAGACTGCCAAGTAGCGATCAGATCGGCGCAGCGTCCCGGAGATATTCACAGGAAGACGGGAAGACGGGAAGGTTGGTGAGATCCGGAGCAGGCAATCCCCAAACCTTCCCGTCTTCCCGCCTTCCTGTAGCTCACACTTTGAATAGCCGTTAGTAGGGCAGCAGCATCAAGCGCCCATGCACGACAACGTCACGTGAAACGCGCTTTCGGTGCATCCGCCGGAGGGTGGCAGCGTGCAGCCCACGGGAGGGTTGGTGGTCACGCAGCCGCATGTCCACTGACGAGTGCACGCGGGAGGCATCGGCGCGCACTCGTAGGTCGTGCTGACTCCCCCTTCCACGGGCACGCCGCCGGAGCGCTGGACGCAGACCTGGCCTCCATTGCATGTCTTCGGGCCGCAGCTGAAGTTCGCGCACAGCAAGCAGGAGATGCCGGAGGCTCTCCATTTCTGCGTAGTGGAGTCGCACACGAGCGTCTCTGTGCAGCACTCGTCGACCTTGTCGCACGGGACTTGTCGCATGACGCACGCGCCTCCGAGCGTCGCGCCATTCACGCACGCGCTCGCTCCGTCCCCAACGGTCCCAGCGTCTGCGGTCGTCGTAGATACTCCGCCGCCACAGCTCCATTGAGCGAGGGCGATTCCCACGACCAATACGCCCCACCTGATCTTCATGGCTTGGAAGGGTAACACGCAAATTGATGCCGCCTCCGGCGGACATCAACGGCCTTCGGCAAGTGGAGGTGCCATTGGCACGCCCCAATTGGATATCTGGATTACTAGCCATAGTGGCTAGTTGAACGGAAGATCGGATTGTCGATTACGACCTGCCGCAGCTTCACGGCGACCGAGAATTCCACGGGTCCAGCCAAAACACTGCTGCCGCAGGGCCCAAAATCGCGACCTGCGGCAGTAGTGTTAACCGGGGATGTCGCGCGCGGGCCTGCCGAGCAAATAGCCCTGCAAGAGGCCGCAACCGAGGCGAGCGATGCAGTCTCGCTCTTCGGTGGTCTCGATCCCCTCGGCGACGACCTGGATGCCGGTGGTGCGCGCCAGATCGACCAAGCTCTGAATCACGCTTTGTCTCATGAGCGACTCGTGCACCTTGCGAACCAAGGCCATATCGATCTTCACGATCTCGGGATCCAACATGACGACGCTGTTGAGGCCCGAGTAGCCGGCACCGAGATCGTCTATCGCGATCCTGAAGCCCATTCTGCGGAGGCGGGCGAGCCGGCCTTCCATGTCGGGGACCTCGTCTAGCTTCTGGCGCTCGGTCACCTCGAGCACGATGCGCGACGCGACGCGCCCGAGCGGAGTGGTGATGTCGAAGAGCTCTTCGTCCATGAGCTCGCACACGTGGAGGTTGACGAAGATCGCCACACCGTCGGGAACGCGAGGCACTGCCTCCGAGGCCTTTGCGCGCACGCGCCGACCCAGCTCCTCCAGCCGATCAGCCTCTTTCGCTGCTTCGATGATTAGATCGGGTCGAGCGAGAGCAGACTCATCGCTTCGCAAGAGCGCTTCGTAGCCGTAGAGCTTTCCGCGAACCGAGGAGATGGGTTGGAACGCGAGCCACATCTTCTCGAGCGCAGAGTCGAGGAGGTGAGTCGGCTGGACCGAGACCACTGGAGCGGGTCGGACACGCTCTATCCCCTTGCGCACCGCGCGCAAGAGCGCAGGGGGATCCACCGGCTTCAAGAGGTACTCGGTTGATCGAAGCGAGATGGCGTCCATCGCCGTCTCGAGGGTGCCGTTGCCGGTGACGAGGATCACGGGCACGTCGGCGTCGTACGAGCGCACCACCGAGAGGAGATCAATCCCCGACATGCCGGGCATCGCGATGTCGCTGACGATGGCGGCGAAGCGTTGGGTCACGACCTCGAGCGCGGCCTGCGTTGAGTCCGTCCGAACAACGACGTCGAAGCCGGCCCCTGCGAGCACTTTGCCATAGACCTTTGCGACGTCTTCATCGTCGTCCACGACCAGCACTCTGGACGCCCCACTTCCGTCCGCGGAGGGAGGAAATCGCTGCGTGCGGCGCGGAGTCTCGACGCTCACGACGCCTCCACTGCTTGAATCGGCGCCACGATTTCAACGTATCGATTCACCGATCGCGGCGCAAGATCGAGCCGCGCAAACTGGTGGGCAAGAGGATACGCTTGTCCGATGGGCGGAAAGCCTTCGCGGCCCGAAGACGAGATCAAAGCGCTCCGCGAAGAAGTGGAGACGCTGCGCGCGAGGTTGGAGCTCTTCCAAGCTGCGGTGGACGCGCTGCCGTTTCCAATGTTCTGGAAAGACGCGAACTCGGTGTACGTGGGCGCAAACGTGCACCAAGCTGCGCGCGCCGGACTCTCCGCGCCCGAGGAGCTCGTGGGGCTCTCTGATGCGGATCTTCCGGAGTCCGATGAGGGCGATCCGCGCCCTGCGGACGAACGAATCTCCGAGACTCACATCGTGCCGCTAAAGAGCGACGCCGGTCAGGTGATGGGCGAGGTTGGTTGGTCCGAGGACATCACGGACCGCGAGGCGCAACGACACGCGCAAGCGTTGCTGGACGAGCGGCTTCGACAAGCGCACAAGCTCGACTCGCTCGGCGCGCTCGCGGGAGGCATCGCACACGACTTCAACAACATCCTCGCGTCGATCATGGCCAACCTGTGGCTGGTCGAACAGACGCTCGCCGATGATCACGAGGTCAGAGAGAGCTTGACCGACATTCATCGCGGGGGCATGCGCGCGAAGGCGCTCGTCGCACAGATCTTGACGTTGAGCAGACGACAGACCCAGCAGCTCGGCGCGGTGTCGGTCGGCGCGGTGGTGGAGGAGGCGTGCCGCCTGCTTCGCGCCACCATCCCCGCGGGCATCGCGATGGCGGTGACGATCGATCCGGACGTCCCCATGATCCTCGCGGACTCCACGCAGCTTCATCAAATCGTAATGAACCTCTGCACCAACGCGTGGCATGCGATCGAGGATCGTCCGTCGCGCGCAGCGCGCATCGAGGTACACGTCTCGTGGTGCGCGCTCGACGCGGCCGCGGTGGCGAGCCTCGCCAGCGGGATCGCGCCCGGCGCCTACGTCGTCTTGAGCGTGCGCGATAACGGCGTCGGCATGGACCCCGCGACGAGCGCGCGCATCTTCGAGCCATTCTTCACGACTCGAACGCTGGGCCGAGGGACCGGGCTCGGGCTCGCGGTCGTTCACGGAATCGTGACCGCGCACCGCGGCGCGATCGAAGTCGAGAGCGTGCCGCGCCTTGGCACGTCCGTTCGGGTCTACTTCCCGCCGGCCCCAGTTCAGCGCGAGTCTTCGAAGCCCGATCGCGCGCCGCCGTTGCGCCGCTCGTCGGGACCACCATGCGCAACCAAACACGTGCTCTATGTGGACGACGAGCTCGACCTCGTGAGCGCCGTGACGCGCATCCTTGATCGCGAGCGGATCCGCGTGACCGCGTTCGCAGACCCACGCGAGGCGCTCGCCGCTCTGCGAGCCGACCCCGATCAGTTCGACGTGCTCGCGACGGACTTCAACATGCCTCACCTCTCCGGCCTCGATCTCGCGAGAGAAGCGGCTGCGCTCTGCCCCTCGCTCCCCGTGATCATCGCCTCGGGCTACGTGACCGCCGAGCTACGGGCGGAGGCCGAAAAGTTGGGCGTCCGGCGAGTCCTCAACAAAGTGGAGCTCGCCACGGACCTAAGAGAAGCCGTCCTCCAGTTGTTGCAAGAGACCTAGCACTACTGCCGCAGCTTCACGGCGACCGAGAATTCCACAGCCGGATCCAGGCAAAACACTGCTGCCGCAGTAAGCGAGTTTGGGTCTATTCGGCGGACATCCGCCCGGAACGTACTGCTGTACGTGAGGACGGATGGCCGT
>JANYHY010000715.1 GCA_025362165.1 Myxococcales bacterium
ACGCCGACGCGGTTCTTCACGTCTGGCGATGTCTATGTCGTCGCAGGTCAAGCCAACACGTTCAACACGCGCGGCAAGTACGACAAGAACGGCTTCAAGAAGCGCATGACAATCACAGCTTCCACGACGCTCGCGATCTCCCCCGCGCTGCTCACGCACACGTGGGACTGCATCAGCTGTCCGTGGCTGGCGTTCGACGGCAGCGACACCTCACCGTTCGTCGTCTTGGCGTTCCGAGATGACGAGAAGAAGAGCGGAGCGGACCGACGAGAGGCGCGTCATGTGCCGGTAAAACAAGGGCGGATCGTCGCGCGCGTTTCGGAGATCGAGGACGAGGAGACGCACCTCGATCAGCTCCTGATCGTGATTCGGGATGCGAGCGGAGCCGCGCACGTCATCGCGCCACTCGGCGGCGATCACAGCGCGCTGTCACGTGACGATGGCGTGGAGGTGCGCATGACGAAGGGCTCGCAGATCATCGTCAGCTACGACGTGAGTCGCGTGCTGCCCGACGGGTCCGCCGATGTCGACGTGATCGCGTCGGGCTACTACGTGCCAACGCCTTGAGGATGCTCGCGCTAGCGGTGCTCGTCGCGTGCGTGAAGAGTCCGTCCGTCGTCGACATGCACGTTGATCTCGCCCACGCCGCGGTTACGGGTGCGCGCTTCGACGATCCCGCGGGCGAGGTGACGGCAGACAAACTCGCTCGCGGTCGCGTCGAGTGGCTCGTGCTGCCGCTCTTCGTCGAGGCGGCCTATCAGAAGCCACCGGCGCGTGTGCGAGACGAGTACGAAGCGACGTGGCGCGCTCTCACTGCCCTGAAGATACCTACACGCACGACGCTCGCGTTCGAGGGAGCGGACGGCTTCGCTGACGATCCTGCGCGCATCGACGAGTGGTTCGCGCGAGGCGTCTGCGTCGTGGGTCTCGTGCACGATCGCGACAACGCGCTCGCGGGATCGAGCACGGATCCAGCATCGCCACCACCCGGCCGTTCACTCACCGCGGCGGGTCGCGCGTTGGCTTCGCACGTGATCGACATTGGAGGGATCCTCGATGTCGCGCACGCATCGGACGCTTCGGCGGCGGAGCTCATCGAGATCGCCAAGCGCAGAGGCGCGATCGCGATCGACTCGCACACGGGGATGCGGGCGCTCGCGCAATCGAGGCGCAACCTGAGCGATGAAGCAGCGCGCGCTCTGGCCGAGACGGATGGCGTGGTGGCGATCAGCATGCACTCGGGACACGTGGGTCGAACGCCGGGCGAGCCGGCGAAGCTCGAAGACGTCGCAGCCCACATCGAGTACGCGATCTCGATCGTCGGCGCTTCGCACGTCGCCATCGGCAGCGACTTCGACGGCCTCATTGTTCCGCCGGTCGGCTCCGACGGAGAAGCGACGTGGCCCGCGCTCGTGGCGACGCTCGAGCGGAGAGGCATGACGCGCGCGGTGCTCGGAGCGGTGCTGCATGACAACGCCGCACGCGTGCTGGGTCGATGCCGCTAAACTCAGACCGCGAAGACGGCGGCGATGTTCTCGCTGAATTTCAGGGGTCTCGCGCGCTCCGTCAGCACGACGCAACCATCCTTGGTGACCGCGACCGTGTGCTCGAACTGAGCGGAGAGCGATCCGTCGGCCGTCGTCACGGTCCACTTGTCCTTCGGGTCGACGTGCACCTCGAAGGAGCCTTCGTTGACCATTGGCTCGATCGTGAAGACCATCCCCGCGCGCATGCGCTCTCCCGAGCCGCGCTTGCCGTAGTGCTTCACTTGCGGTGGTTCGTGGAACTTGCGGCCGATGCCATGCCCCACGAAGTCGCGAACGACACCGCACCCGTTGCCCTCGACGTACTCTTGAATCGCCGCGCCGATGTCTCCGAAGCGCGCGCCGTCGCGCACCTCCTTGACGCCGAGCTCGAGCGCCTTTCGCGCGATCTCCGTCACGCGGCGCGCCGCAGCGCTTGGTTGACCGACGTAGAACGTCGCGGACGTGTCGCCGTGAAACCCCTTGAAAAACGTGGTGACGTCGACGTTGATGATGTCGCCGTTCTTGAGCACGCGCCCGCTCGGGATCCCGTGGCAGACGACCTCGTTGACGCTCGTGCAGACGCTCTTGGGGAAGCCCTTGTAGTTGAGCGGTGACGGGTACGCGCCGCGGCGGATGGTGTCGTCGTGGACGATCTTGTCGATGTCGTCCGTCGTCATGCCCGCGCGGAGCTGCTCGCCCACGAGCAAGAGAGTCTCTGCGGCCATCTGGCAAGAGACGCGGATGGCTTCCACCTCTTTTTGATTCTTCAGCTCGATCGACACTTCACTACTCCGAGAGGTCCACGGCCTCTTTGACCGCGGCGGCGACGTCCTTGGTATCGGGCGCGAAATGGAAGTGAAAGCGCCGGTCCTCGCCGGATTGGAACTCACGCACGAACGCGATGAAGATCTTGCCGCCGAGCCGCGTGTCGAAGCTCTTCAAGATTCCGATCGACGGCGAGCTCTTGTCGACGAATACCGTGAGCGTGTCTTGCGGTGGGTGTTGACCGGCGAGGGAAGCGAGCACCCGCAGGGTCAGCTCGTACTTGATGGTCTCGCCGTCGCCGCTGCCCGTCACCGTATCCACGCGCACCCGCACCACGCCGTCCCCCGTCTGCGTGCGCTCTCGAAGCGCTGGGTCCGTGCGAGGTTGCAGCGTCTCCTCGAGGTTGAGCCCAACCGCGGCCGGCTCGATGGCGTCGTCAAACAGCTCGGTCGTGTGGCCCGTGTAGGGCGGCAGCGCTCGAGTCGGCGAGTTCGCGTCTGGACCACCGCATCCGAGCGCAATCACGAACACGCCGACAAACCAGCCACGCGAGATGGACAGTTCGCGGGCTTGGGGCGAAGGGTGCATGGTCGCGTTAGTTAGTAGCATGACGCGCCGACGTCCATCTCATCCGACGCGCCAGTTGTTGCCGTTCGCCGAAGGCGACGACAAGTTTCGGAGGGTTTTTTCCATCATCCAATGTGTTGATGCGTCCAAGGATAGAGAGCGCTCGCCTTGTAGGTCGGCCATTTTGAGGGTACGTTTTTGTGCGCACCGCCTTCGGGCGAGTCGCTGAGGAGGATCGTGTGAAGCGGCACCGCTACCTTTTGATCGCCAGTCTCGTTGCTTGCGTGGTCCCAGCGCTCGTGTTTGCGCAGAAGCCCGCGGGCACTGCAGCACCTGCCGCGCCACCAGCAGATCCGCCGACCGTCGCGTCGCTCGCATCACAGCTCGAGCAGTTCCATTGGGGCACCACGCACCTCGATGTCGCACGCCTACACAACCAAGCAGGCGGTGTCTTCGATCAAGACTACAACCCGCAGCTCGCGAAGATGCAGCCTGGCGTCGCCATGCAGGCGGTCGAGGCCGAGCGCGAGAGCAAGAAGGCGGCGTTGAGCGCGACCTTCTCCGAGTTCAAAGACGTCCCGCTCGGCTACGATCGCACAGGCATCAAGGACGAGTACACCTACAAGAACCACGAAGCGCTCATGTACGTGGACCGCGCGGGCAAGCGCCGCTACTTCTTCTTCATCGGAACGCCGCCTGCCGAGCGCCTATGGAAGATCTACGACGAGATCCCGCTCAAGGACGGCGGCCCATGGGGCAAGACCTACGCGGAAGCCGTGACGAAGATGCAGCTCGCGCTCTCCACACCTGGGCGCTTCAAAGCAGCTGATCCCGGCCAGAACATCATGTTCGCGACCGTCGATTGGCAGGACCAGGCCACTCACCTACGGTTGCTCGATCGCTCGAGCGATCCGTCGGGCCCGGTCGTGGGCATCGTCATCGAAGACCGCGCGATCCTCGCGACTCTCTCCAGTCTACGCATCAACAAGGCCGAAGACTTGATGGCGATCGACCCGTCGATCTCTGCGGTCACTCGCGGTGTCGGTCGAACCGACCCGAACGCAGTGCGCGACGCCGGCGCCGCCACAAAGAAGAAGTAGTCAAAGCCCTACATCACCTCGGCGCCTTCGGGCACCAAGAAGCCAGTCGTCACCTTGAGCGTGGCTTTGGGGAAGACTGCACGCACCGCGGGCTCAGCACCGATTTGTGCGTGATCGCGGCACCAGGGCAGCCAGCACAAGATCCCGCGAGGTGAATGTGCACTGCGGTGGGGGCGCTGCTGACGAGGTAGAACACACCGCCGTCTGACCGGACGAGCGGCGCGAGGATGTCCCGGCAGACTCTGCGCAGCGACTCGGGCGTGGCTTCCAACGTCACGACAATAGCACGCGACTTTGCGGGCGTTAGTTAACAGACGAGTGAAGTTCCACTCGACAAGGGCGGGATCTTAAGGTGCTATTTGATGTGCAATGGCAGCTGTGCTGTCGGCGCTCGACTTTCTCTTGATGGCGACTTGCTTGATGGTTCAGCGGAAGTTGGTGGGGGAGGCGGAGGTCACTTGGCGCGTTATCGGCTGCGATTTCTTCTGCAGGAAATCGACCTACCGCGGGGAGCCACACTCCTTGGGCGAAGCCCAGAATGTCACGTGACGCTAGAAGACCCGCTCGTCTCACGCCAGCACGCACGCATCAGCACCGACGATCACGGCGCGATGTGCGAGGACCTTGGGAGCCGTAACGGTGTCAAGATCAACGGCCTCGCCATGAAGGGGTCGACACGCCTGAAGGACGGAGATCGCGTACGCATCGGCACCCAAGAGCTGGTGTTCTGCGAGGTCGCGCAAGGGATCGCGCCTACCGCGCGGACGACAGGCTTCTTGCGGCACTGCGCGCGCTGCCGGCTTCCGTATCCGCAGGAGGTCGTCGCATGCCCCAACTGCGGTGCCACCGAGCAGATCGAAGAAGACACGATGACAGGGCAGCTTGGAGGCGAGACGCGCCATGCGTGGGGGGTGCAGCTGCTGATGGAGGTCGCGAACAAGGCGCTCTCGCTCGACCGAGCGCAAGACGCGGTCCGCGCGATCACCCGAGTGATCGGTCAGCTCGAGGATCGTGTCGTTGGTCACGAGGCGCTGGATGCCACGCAAGTAGATGAGGTGGTCGCGCTGGCTCTCCGCACCGCCGTGGCCGCGAACGACTCGAGCGTGCTGATCGGCGCGCTCCACAGCGCCGCGCGCGCGACGATACTCCCGACTGCCCAGACGTTCGACGCCATGCTCTCGCTGCCGACCGACCTCAAACAGGCGCTGCTGGCTCCCGTAGAGGCGCTCGCGGCCGCGTTCGGCACCACAGACTCGCGCAAGCGCGTCGACCTCCACGCCCTCGGCAAGCTCCAGGATCTCGCCGACGCGATCGGCGCTCGGGGCCCCGCGGACGAAACCCGTCCGAATCCCGTCATGCCCTCCTAGTGCCGCGATTGCGCACCGGTCGTTTCGACGGCGGTGCACTAGACGGTCTACTTGGGCTTCACCCAAACCCGGCATTCGATCCCGCGAATTTCCCAGTGCCGTCGATTCAGTAGAATCGAGCCACTAGGAATGCGCCTCGGCTAGGACTTGCCGCTTTCGCTCTCGAGCAGCTAACTTGAGGTGTCTCCAAGGCGCGCGACACGCCGCGCCCGAGCCACCCGCATGCGGTTTCGCCTTCGCTATCAGCAACACGATCTCGAGCTCGGTGAGGGCGAGTTCGCGATCGGTCGTAACGCCAGCTGCCAGCTGTCGCTCGACGACCCGCTTGTCTCGCGCCGCCACGCGCTCTTGGTGGTGAAGGGGATCAACGTCACGGTCGAGGATCTGCAGAGTCGCAACGGCGTGCTGCTCAACGGCGAGCGCATCACCACGCGCGTGGACGTTCGCGCGGGAGACCGCATCCAGATCGGCAGCCAGGAGATGGTGCTCATCGCCGCGGCGCACGCGAACCAAGCGACGATGACGCGCAACCCGCTGAAGATGACCTTGCCGTCTCTGACCGAGCAGGCGGCGCGAGAGCCAATGGCCTCCGACTCGGATCTCGAGCCCTCCATGGTTCGCCGCGCCGATGCGTTCAACCTGCTCGGCAGCGTCGCGGAGAAGGCGCTCGCGCTCGGACGCGCGGCGGAGGCAGAGCGCATCCTCGCCTCACCGTTGGCGGACGTGATCGAGGCGAGTCGCGCTGGCAAGAAGCTCACAGCAACGCTCACCGATCAAGCCGCGCGCTTCAGCGCGAAGCTCGCGACCGCAACCAGCAAGGGCGCTTGGGCGGACTACGTGATCGAGCTCTACTTGGCGCAACAGCGGATGGTGCCGGCCACCGTGATCGACGAGCTGTACACGGCGTTTCGCAAGGTCACCTCGGTCGATCTCAATCGTCTTCGCGAGTACGTCGACGTGATGCGTGCGAACGTGGGGAGCTACGGTCCGGCCGATCGGTTTTTGTTTCAGCGACTCGAGGGGCTCGAGCGGCTGGCGGCGCTGCGCTGACGCTGACTCCGCGGTTGTCCTGCCACGCGAGGTTGCTGCCCGCGGCCTCTGCGATGATCTGCGCGAGCTCGGGGTCCGTGATTTTGGTGATCGCCAACGAGACCTCCACGGGCAACGGAGCAGGCGGCGGCACAGCGCGAGCCTTTCGTCGCTCCGCAGGCCTCGGCGGCGCCGGCACGAGCTTCACGCGAAAGCGGACCTCCTTCACGTCGTAGCCGAGCGCACGGAGTCGAAGCAAAATGGGGTCTCGCAACATCGACAGCTCGGTCGCCCACGTCGCAGACGCCGCGTTCACGATGAGCGTGCCTCGCTCGATCGCGACCGGTCGCGTGCGATCGGCGACGCGTAGGCCAACCGCTTTGGCCCATTCGCGCGCGCTGATCGGCGGGGGTCGGGGCGCGAAGCGAGCGTCTCCAGATCGACCCAGCACGGCATCAATCGGCTCCGGTCCTTCGTCGCGCGAGCGATAGCGATTTCGTCGGCGCGCCATCCATCCAAAACTAGCACGAGCGACTCTGTGTCGTCGGTGTGCTACGAAAATCTCTATGTGGGAAATCAGCACAGAGACCGTCGTCGCCGCCGCGCATCAGCTCCGGCTCGCGCCAGGCGAGGGCGAGCGACTCCATGGCCACAACTGGCGAATCAAGGCGACAGTGCGCGCAAACGAGCTTGATTCTCGCGGCTTCGTGATGGACTTCAACGAGCTCGGGCCCATGCTGCGCGCGCTCGTCGAGCCCTACGAGCATGCGTTCTTGAACGAGATCGCCCCGTTCGACGACGTGAACCCCACCGCAGAGAACCTCGCACGGGTCGTGTTCGAAAACCTCAGCGCGAAGCTAGAGGCGCGCGTCTCCGTCGTCTCCGTCGAGGTCTGGGAGAACGACGCCTGCGCGGCGCGCTTTTCCCGCTGACGTTCGGAAGCCAGCTACTGCGCGCGTCTTCGTAGCATGACGTCACCTGATGGTGCGCGCGGCTCGAACACCGCGCCTCTGCGATCGGTCGTTCCGGCGCAGACGAGCGTGTCTGCGAGCATGAGCAAGAACTGGCCGTGCGGGGCGGGAGTGATCTGTCCGTCGGGAACGACATAGACGAGCACTGACTGTGTCGTCGTGGGAACGGCCTCTGCGGCGCGGCATCGCTTGCCGACGAGCGCAGAGCGATCCATCGCCGCGCATCGCTCGAGCACGCGCACGTCATCGGGTGCTGGGGCGACGTGGAGCAAGCTCGCCGCCGCCAAGCGCACGAGCTCCGAGGAGTCTTCGAGGGCTTTGCGCTCTTTGGCGCCGTTGTCGCAGCGGCTCTTGGCGAGCGTGAGACCCGAGAGCGCGTTTGCGCGCACGTCCGCAGGCACGTGAACGTCGTCCACGATCGAGCAGAGCGACGCTGAGGCGATGCCGGGCTTCTGGAGGCGCGCGGCGATGCGTCCGATCGCGCCGGCCGAGTCGATCGCGACGTCAACCGATGCACCGCGAACGAGCGGGGCAAGCTTCGACACCGAGGTCGCGTCGCCGATCGTGCCGAGTGACCACGCCGCAGCCGCGCGCACGCCAGCGTCCGTGTCGCCGAGCAATGTCGTCGCGAGCGGCAGCGCTACCGCAGGAGGCTGCCCCGCGAGCAGCGCAGCGACGGTGCGGCGATCGTCGGGATCTTGGCTCGCAGCCGCGCGCGTGAGGGTCGCCGCCGCCGTGATGGACTGCACACGCCCGAGCGCGACGAGGATCGCGTCACGCTCCGGTCCCACCGACAAATCGAGCGCAGTGGAGAGTTTTGTGACGGCCGCGTCGCTCGGGTCGCGCGAGAGGATCCCCGAGAGAGCGGTGAGCACCGCGGCGCG
>JANYHY010000745.1 GCA_025362165.1 Myxococcales bacterium
CAACGATGGCATCCCGGACTCCAAGGATCAGTGCATGCTCGATCCCGAGGACAAGGACAACTACCTCGACGATGACGAGCGCGTTCTTCTTCGGGCAGCCTGGGCGGTCACCGCCTGGCGAGCCTGGTGTGTTCGGGCAGATGTCGTCGAGGTCCACGACGGTGTCGCCGTCATTGTCGAGGTCGATGCAGCCGTCCGTATCCTCGAAGCCGTCCATGTCCTCGGGCTTGAGCGGGCACTTGTCGGCGCCGTCGAGGATGCCGTCCGAGTCGTTGTCCACGTCGGGGCAGCCGTCTTCGTCGAGGTAGTTGTCCTTGTCCTCGGGATCGAGCATGCACTGATCCTTGGAGTCCGGGATGCCATCGTTGTCCGTGTCCGGATCGTCGGGGCAGCCGTCCGTGTCCTCGAACCCGTTGTAGGTCTCGGGTTGGTCTACGCACTTGTCTACGGTGTCGAGCAGACCGTCTCCGTCTTTGTCGCCGGGCTTGGGCGCGTTGACCTCGACGAACTTGCGCTCCGCGCAGCGCTCGACCGGGCTGTTTGCTAGCGCCGCGCGTGCGTTGGGCTCGGCGATGTCCGCGAGCACGACCGCGTTGGAGAGCTCGCCTTGATCCATCTCGACAGTCGCGAACCGGAGGTTGGCGCGAGCGAGCGCGAGCTCACGTGGCGCACATCGCATCGCGCCGTTCTTGTCTGCGCGATCCACGAGCGAGTTCAACCCGTCGATGCGGCCGCGGAGCACGGAGGCCTGCGAGCAACCTTGCGAGAAGGCCGCGCAGCCGAACAGCGAGGCGAACACGAGGACCGCGCGGAGCTTCTTCATCAGTCGCGCCCCGAAGCTTTGCGAGCCGACTTCGCCAGCTCGATCGCCTTGGACGCATACTCCTCGGCGGTCTCCGCGAAGTTTGCAGCGTCGGAGTAGCTCGCCTCGGAGGCCTCGAACTGCGCGCGCTCCAGATGCGCTTGCGCGTAATAGTACTCGTAGGGAGCGAGCTGCTCGGCACCGAGCGCTTTGGCCTCTTCGAGACGTGACGAAGCGCCGCTCGCGTTCACCGCGTAATAGATGCCGCCACAGCCGGTCGTGGGCAGCATGAGCGCCATGACCAGCACGCACGGACCGAGTCTACGCACGTCGACGCTCACACCAGCCATCCTTCTTCGCTTCGCCAACACGGCACGATTGGAGACGGTAACAACCTAGAAAGGCCGCGGTCAACGCCCGTGTAAGCCTTGTTAGATCTTTCGGTATAGGCCGATGACCACGCCGAGCAGCATGGTTGGCCTGAAGTCCATCGCGCGAACGTAAATCGGCGCCATGGTCTTGTTCGCCGGCACGAAGCGGACGTGATCTTTCTCGGGGTGGTAGTACTTGACGGTCGCCTCGTCGCCGATGAGCGCGACGACGATGTCGCCCTTTTGCGCGGTGAGTTGCTTGCGCACGAAGAGGTAGTCGCCGTTGAGGATGCCCGCCTCGATCATGGAATCCCCATGAACGCGGAGACCGAACACCTCACGACCGCCCTTCAAAAGGCCTCTATCGATGCGAACCGTGTCGATGACGTGCTCTTCGGCCAGCAACGGCATTCCTGCCGCGACTCGCCCGAGGATCTGCACCTCGATCATGTTGTCGTCGTTCGCGGGGGGAGGGGCGCCGTCGGTGCCCGGCAGGGGTAGCTGCATGCCCGTCGGACGGAGCGCGCGGCTCTTCATGTCCTCGCGGGTGAGGTACCCTTTGCGCTCGAGCGCGCGGAGGTGATCGTTGACGCCGTTGGTCGAACGAATGCCCATGCGCGCACCGATCTCACGGAGCGTCGGAGGGTATCCGCGGTCAGTGATCGATTCGCGAATGTAGTCGAGGACCATCTGCTGACGTTCGGTAAGACCTTCCATGGTGAACGGAAGCGTACTGAACGTGCGCCTAGGCGTCAAGAAAGCAGGTTTGGGGGTCCGGATGCAGCCGGAAACACGCATTTGGCTGTGCAAGCGTTGTGCGCCTCTCACGTTCAGCACTGCCCGCGCTCCACAAGTTCTCCATAGGTACGTCCGCTTGTAGCCCGAGTTGCGGAGCTTGTTAGCTTTCTATCTACGGGGTGCCTGGAGCTTGTTAGCTTTCTATCTAGGGGGTGCCTGGAGCTTGTTAGCCACTCAGTGATCGGCTTCGCCGGTCCATCGGGCGAGGAAGTGTTCGTCGCGTGGTTCGCCGTGGCAAGTCGCGCAAGTGTTCTCCTTGCCGTCGCGGCGGGAGAGTCCCTTGTTGAAGGTGACGTCCATCCATCGCGAGAGCACCTCGTGATCGGATCGATCGAGCTGATGGACGCGACCCTGATGACACGAGTCGCAGAAGAGCGGCGCTTCGTCGGCCGTCCTCAGCTTCACGACGAACTCGTTCCACATCTTCTCGGCGATCTTCTTCCGAGGAGTGGGCGCGCGGATGTCGTCGGCGTGGCAACCCTTGCAGTTCACGCCGAGCGACTTGGTGAACAGCGGCATCAGCTTGCGAAGCACGCGCGGCTCTAGCTTCGAGAGCGGCGGCAGGTGCGCCATATCCAACCCGAGCGCTTCGAGGTCGCCTCTCATGTTCGTCGCAAGCAACGGCTTCAGCTCGACTGGGGCGACCGCGGCGCTCGCTGAAGCGCTCGGCGCGACTGTCGCGCTCGAGCTTGGCACCAAAGCGGGCACGCTCGGCTGGCTCGCTCCACCGCTCGCCCCGCCACACGCCGCGATCACCGCTAAAAACAGCGCGCTTCGCAGCGCGAGCTTCATTCGAATTTGCCGCTCGTCGACAAGAACGTGAGCTTGTCGTTCGTCTCGCGCAGGCGCGCGCTCAACATGCGGACGCACGCCCAGAGCACCTCGTAGGCGAGATCTTTGTGAAGGAACAACAGATCGTCGAACGCGTCCTTGGTCATCACGAGGAGGCGGCATCGTTCGTGTGCGCGCGCGTCGGCCGACCGCGGAGACTCGTCGAGCAGCGCCATCTCACCGAACACCTCGCCTGCGCCGAGCACCGCGAGCGCCTCTTCGCCGATGCCGCTCACTTCGCGCGAGATGCGCACCTTGCCCTCTAGGATGATGAACAGCTTGTCGCCCGGATCACCGAACTGGAAGATGCGCGTACCGAGCGCGTGCGTCTCTTCGGTCGTCGCTTGAGCGATCAACGACAGTGAGTCCCGCGTGAGGCCGTCGAAGAATGGGACCTTCGCGAGCTGATCCTCACGCTGGATCGTCGTCGAGGTCGGTGCGGCGTTCACCACTGGGCGAGAGTAGACGCGCAAAAGGCACGCGGTCCACCTTCTTGGATGGAAGCTCGATTCACTCAGTGACCTTGCATGACCAGCCAGCGCTCTGCTTCGAGCGCGGCCATGCAGCCAGTGCCCGCGGCCGTGACCGCTTGGCGATACACGAAGTCCTGAACGTCACCCGAGGCGAACACTCCCGCGACGCTCGTCTGCGCGGTGCCGGGCTTGGTCCTGATGTATCCGTTGTCGTGAAGATCGAGCTGTCCCTTGAAGAGCTCCGTGTTCGGCGTGTGGCCGATGGCGACGAAGATGCCCGTGACGGGGACGTCTGTCTTGCTGCCTGTCTTGATGTTCTTCAATCGCGCCGCGGTGACCTCGCCTTTGCTGACGTCCAGCACCTCGTCCACGACCGAGTCGTAGATCGGCTTGATTTTAGGGTTCTTGAGCACGCGGTCTTGCATCGTCTTGCTCGCGCGGAACGCGTCTCGTCGGTGCACGAGCGTGACCGAGCTGCACATGCCGGAGAGGTACATCGCCTCTTCCATCGCCGTGTCGCCACCACCCACGACCATGACGTCCTGGTTGCGGAAGAATGCGCCGTCGCACACCGCGCACGCCGAGACACCCCTGCCCTTGAGCGAGTGCTCCGACTCGATGTCGAGCCACTTGGCCTGCGCGCCCGTCGCGATGATCAGCGTCTTGCTCTCGACCATCACGTCGTCGTCGCCAGCCCAGACCTTGAACGGGTATGCGGACAGATCGACTTTGTTGACGTCTTCGCCGCGAATCTCCACGCCTTGGTGCGCCGACTGGTCGCGGAACGCCTTCATCAAATCGGGGCCCGTGATCTTCGCGGGGAACCCAGGATAGTTCTCCACGTCATTGGTGATCATGAGCTGGCCACCGGGGATGCCGCCCTTGACGTTGCCTTCGAACATCAACGGCTTCAGGTTCGCGCGCGCTGCGTAGATGCCAGCCGTGTGGCCCGCGGGTCCAGAGCCGATGATGATGACGTTGCGAATCGACGAGGTCATCACCACTACGTAATCCCGACTCGTCGCCAGGGAAAGGGGATCTCAATTCAGAAGCGGTACGCGAACCCGACGTTCAACACGTTCAGCGCGTTGGTGATCGTTCCCAAGTTCACGGGCCAGTTCGTGCGGAACTTGGTGCGACCGTCCGTGCAGAGCGCTTGACCCGGGATGTTGCTCGCAGACGGGTTGCACTCGATGCCGCCGAGCGCAGGCAGACCTGCCGCGTTCGGGTTGTTGGCGCCGTTCGACTGCGTCGCGACGAACATGTGCATGAAGCCGAGAGAGATCTCGAGCGCGCTCTTCTTGTCTGGGTTCTTGCCGAGCTTGAGGCGATACGCTCCGCCGACCGCTGCGCCGAAGCGAGCGGCGCCCATGAAGTCGATGTTCTGATATCGCGGATCTTGTCCGTCCGTCTCGCCGAAGACTCCCGCGCGCACGGTGAGTTGATCGGGCAGCACGTTCCAATCACCACCGAGTCGAACTCCGATGACGTCTTTGTAAGCGTGGATCTGATCTGCGTTTCCCGGCAGCTTTCCGCCGGTTCCATTCACAGGGATGATCGCCGAGCCGTCCGGGTTGCTCGGGAAACGAATCTGCAGGGAGTCGAGCGCGCTGTTGTTTGCGTAGGTGAAGTCGAGCTCTGCGTCCCACTTGTCTTGCGAGACAGGATCGCGTCGGTTCGGATCCGCACCGGCGACCGGCTTGTGCAAGCGCACGCCGATCTTCGCCTCCATCGGGATGACGAGCTTCACGTTCCCCTTGTCGGGCCCGCAGATCCCCGGAGGTGATCCGCCTGCACAGTCGGCTTCTTTCGTGTAACCAAACACGACTTTGTTATCCATGCCGCCATTGGCGACCGCGGGCCGGAAGTAGTTCGCGTAGGTGGCGACGTCGGCGCTCATGTCCGCCGGCGCGCTCCACTTGAACCAACCCGCGATGTCGAGCATGGGCGTCGGCGAAGCGATCGCGCCAAGAGTGAAGCCGGGGATGAAGTAGTCCTTCGCGAGCAAGAGAGCTTTGACGTCGTTCTTCTCGGGCGGCGAGCCGTCCGTGTTGAGCGCGTCGGAGGCGCTAGAGAACTGCGCTGTGGCGAGCCCCCACTGGAAGCTCGCGCCGACGCGGAGCCAGTCCGTCGCTCGCACGCCGATGGCGACCGTCGGCGTCAGGAGCAGCGCGTTCGCCTTCAACAAGAGGTAGCGCTGCGGAGCCGCCTTGCCGTTGACGAACTCCGGCCACGACGTGTTGGCCACGCCGCTCGGCCCGAGCACCGCCAAGCCCACGCCGATCCGATCGTTGACCTTGATCGTCATCGCGAGCTGCGGGTTCGGAAATGTGCCGAAGTCGTTGCATGCTTGGGGGTACGTGCCACCTGGGGCCATGCCGTCCGCGGTGGTGTCATTGGCCGCCTTCACGCGGGTGAAGCACGTGTTCCGAAACGCCATGTTCGCGTTGAGGATCAGCCGCGTGTCCTGTCCGGCGAGACCTGCCGGGTTGTAGAAGGCCGCGAGAGGATCGCTGGCGCGTGCCACCCAAGCGCCGCCTCGCGCGAGCTGCTCCGAGCCGTTGTCGGGGAACTCGGTGATGTTCGTCGCGAACGCGACGCCGGTGGTCGTCAGCGATGCGACGGTCACGAGAGCGAGGTGGTGCAGATACAGACGCATGATCAATCCTTGACTGGCGTGGCCTTGAGGGACGCGCGGCCGTCCTTCACGTAGACAGTGAACTTCACGCGCTTGCAGCCGTGCTTCTGCACGAGCGCATCGCGGTTCTTCTTGAGCGTGAGCGAGAACTTCTCGAACGTGAGGCCTTCGACGGGCTCGTTGCATTGCTTCTTCGTCTTCACGAACTCTTCGAAGACGTGCGGCCACTCGGCGGTCTCCTTGTCGACGGTCCGCTGCGGTCCGGTCGCTTGCGCCAGGATCTCGCGAGGGATCTGCGCGACCATCGTGGACTCGTCCTCCTCGTTCATCGGCGGCGCGGCCAGAGCGGTCGCTGGTTTCATGGGCTCGGGCGAGCTCGGTATCTTGTTGACCAGCGTTGGGCCCGTGAGCGGCTGCTGCAGTGCCGCCGGTACTTGCTGGATCGTCGCAGGCTGCTCGACGATCGCTGGCGCAGAGACGTGATGTGGATCGGACACCGGAGAGTTTCGCGGCGGAGGGGGCCCCGCGTTGGACTGCGTGCGCGGTGCGGGAGGCGGGTTGTTGGGGGGCGGCGGTCCTCCTGGATGGCTCGGGCTCGTGCGCGCGGGCGGCACGGCTGGCATCATCACTGGCGCTTCACTCGCAGACGAGTCAGGGAACGCGAAGGCGCTCATCGCGGGCTGGGCGGGGACCGGGCCGAGGATCGACTCGAGATCCGCGGTCTTTCGTGGCGCGCCTGTGCCCTTCTCTGCGACGCGCTCGATGCCGCCGTTGATGTCTTCGGCGATCGATCGATATCCGCGACTGACGGCTTGGAGCTGGAACAGATCGATCTCGCCCTTACGTAGCCGCGCTGCTTCCTTGGCGAGCTTGCGCATCGGCATGTCGTGCTCGAGGAAGCTGAGGCCGATGCCGAGCAGGATGCCTACGAGGATGATGCCGACGATCACCGGCAGGCTGACGGACGCTTTGTCCTTGTCGTCTGCCTGGGTGATGAATGCGCTCGCCTGAGGGAGAGAGACTCGCAAGCGAACGACCGCGAAGCCAGCGCCGAGATCGTACGCCTCGCCGTCGAGCTTGGTGAACACGGCGCCGTAGCTGCCGTCCCCGAGCGAGCGCACATCGCTGCGCCCTTTGTCCTTCCAGGTTTGATCTTGATCGAGCTTGCCGAGCTCGCCCGTGACTTGATCCAACGAGCCTTCGTCGAAGCCCTCGCCAGCGCCACTAGCCACGCGCGTGCCTGCGGCGAAGAACGCGATGTTCGCGCGCGTGAGCGTCGACAGATCCTGCGCGAACTTTTTGTCCACGAGCTTCAGGCCGATCACCGCGCCAGCGGGTGGCTGAGAGACGTCATACTCGACGGGGCGGGCGACCACGCGATACACGGCACCACCCCAAACCCAAGTGTCATCGCGCAGGTATCCGTGCAGCGCGTCGAACACCGCTGGATAACCGCCGAGCTCGAAGTCGTCCGCTGTGGCGAGCGGCGCGAGCTGCCTGTCGAAGCCGAGCTGAGCGACCACGCGACCGTCGCGATCCACGGCGAACATGACGTCGCTCTTGTACGCTGGCGGGATCTTGTCATTGACCGCGGTGAGCGCCTTCTTCGCGTCGTCCTTCGATTTCTGCGGGATCTTCTCTTTGTCGATGCACCCGACGAGGCTGTCTTGGATGCCTTTGTCGACGCTCGCGATGAGCATGGCGTCGAGCCTGCGACGGGCGTCGATCTGGAGCGCCCACTTGACGACTTGACTGTCAGCGGCCAACACGTCGTTGGTCGCGACGAGGCTGCGGCGGTTGTATTGGCCGACCGCCAGGAACACCGCGTACACCGCCACGCCCGCCAATATCGCGAGGATCGCGTACCAAAACCTCGACAGGAGCATCATGGCGTGGCGCCCTCGCCGACGTTCAGCGCTTCTTTTACTTCGATGGAACCTTTGGTCGCGACCACCGAGATCTGCTTGCCCACCGGCTTGCCGTTGAAATACGCGCGCAGATAATAGTCACCGGGTGGGAGACTTCCGAACGCGAAGGCGCCATTGCGACCCGGGTACACCACGTCCACGACGCCAGGGTCCACGACGACCGTGAAGCGAACGCTCGAGAAGAGTTGATCGCGAAACTCGAAGCGACCGCCGCCGCTTGGTGCTGTCCAGTCGCGGTTCTTGCCGCTCTGCAGCTCGTCGGGCTTGAACGTGTCAGCGCCCACTTGGAAGAGGCGGTGCGGAAACGGATCGTGGTTCAAGAACGAGAGGATGGTCCCAGGCGAGACGACGATCGTGCTCGGGATCGTATGACCCCCCGTGAGCACGATCGCGATGGGATCGTGCTTCTGGGCGACTCCAGGGGAGATCGCCGCGATGCAGATGTCGCGGGACGGACTCGCCGAAAGCGCGCGGAAATCCGCCTTGACCGTGGGTGAGGGCTCGCGCCAGGTATAGTGGTGCAAGTCCGGCTTCGCGGCTTCGGCGTAGACCTCGGGGATGAGCTTCTCCGCGCTCACGATGTGACCCTTTACGCCGCCGGCTTGCGCGGTCGAGGTGAGCGGCGCGAGCCCGAGGAGGACAGCGAGCAAGATGAGAGACTTCGGCGACTTCTGACCGTTCGAACGCATTCGACTCCGATGGTGGGCGGACGAGTGCAAACCGCCCGGCTGACGGTAGCTTGGGCAGTCCAACCGTGTAAACCGCTTCGTAGAGTTTCAGTCCCTGGTCTCAACTCGCGCGAGCTAGCGCGCACGCACTCTTCTTCCCCTCCCGCTCCCGAGAGGCCGCCTGACGTGCCATTCAATCAGACTGGCTCGACCCGCAGCTCCTCGACTGAGCGGGGAAGCGCGTGCAGCGTGAATCACAGCAGGATTGTCAGCATGCTTACAATCCTGGCGACCAAGGCTAGGCCTTCGCGGCAGGCGCGGGCTCTGGAGCGTGTCGACTCCTCGGCTTGATTGCGTGGCGCGGCAACGTCGAGGCGTACCGCGCGAGCGCCTTTTCGTCGTGGCGCAAGACGCGCCGCGCGACGTAGCGCACGTGGGAAGCGCCGGCCGTCACGAGGTGCGCGAGCGAGTCGAGCTCGGTCGCGTGATCGTGGCGCTTGGACTTCGCCTTGACGTGCGCGACATCCGCTCCGACGAGCGCGTGCAGCAAGTCCTCGAGGTGATGGACGCCGTGCTTGTCGAGGTGGACCTCCGCCGCCTCCTTATGGTGGGCGTCCGCGGAGGCGAGCAGGGCGTGCGCGAAGTGCTCGACGCTCGCGGTCGACGACTCGTCCAGGGCGATGCCGTAGCCGAACGCGCGCCGCAGCGGCTCTGACTTTTCGAAGACGAGATCCGCCTCCGCGTGGATCGCGCGACACGCCTCGGCGAGAGAAGCGCGCACGTCCGCTGCGTGCGAACCCGCGCCGATCTGCGCGGCGAGCACGTCCGTGCGACCCCCGACCCCACGCGCGAGCGCCTCTGCGTTCGCGAGCAGCACATCGAGCTCACGCTTGGAGACGAACTTGGCGAACGCCTTGTTGGTCAGATCCTCGCGTGCAGTTTCGACGAGTCGAATGGCGTCTTGAGCGATCGATGTGGTGTCGTGGGTCGGCTTGGTCGTCATGCGTGTTCCCTCCGCGGCGAAAGATACCGAAGGAGCAGCGTCTCGAAAACAAGGACCCGCATCATGCGCGCAAGGCGCCTCTCCGGTGACGTAAGGAGCGTCCTCTGTGACGTAAGGCGCCTCTCCGGTGACGTAAGGCGCCTCTCCAGTGGCGTAAGGCCTCTCCAGAGATGCGAGGAGCTTTATTCTCGGTGTGTGGCGAGCTGACCGAGGAATTCGCGCCAACGATCTGCAGGTGCCCAACCGAGCTCTCGCCGAATCCGGTCTGCGCGAAAGTGCTGCCGTATGGCCTCGGGCGGGATTGGCGGTGGCGCCCGACCCACCGCGCCGTAGACCGCATTCAGGTACTCGTTCGTATCCGCCGAGCCGTCGATGACGTTGTATGCGCGACCATGAGCCGCAGGCGATCGCATCGCAAGCGCAATTGCGTCGACGACGTTGTCGACGTGGACATACGGTAACTCGGGAAACGGCATGATCGATTCCTCGGAATCACGCGCTCGCTGAATGGCGAGGGGGCCCCAACGAGAGCGTGGATGCATCGACAGAATGGCGCCCGGCCGGAGGACTACGACTGCGAAGTTGGGTGCGTTCGCGGCGAGCGCCACCCGCTCGGCCTCCGCCTTGGTGAAGCCGTAGGCGTCATGCGGAGTGGTCCACGTAGGACTCGCTTCGTCGAACTCTGTCTCCTCGTGCGCATCGTCGTAGACCGTGATCGTCGAGATGTGCACGAGTAACCGGCAACCACGTGCAACCAGAGCGTCGACGAGGTTTTGCGTACCCTCGATGTTCACGCGTCGGCAAAGGTCCAGGTCGCTCCCGATCGCGGCGGCGCAGTGGACGGCCACATCGACATCTGCCGTCCGCCAGATCGCCTGGCGATCCGTTAGGTCAGCCGCGACGGTCTCGCCGCCGGTCGCCGCACCATGACGAACTACGGCTCGAACGCGCAGCCCTTCCTCAACGAATCGCGCAGCAACCGCACTGCCAAGACTCCCAGTGGCTCCGGTGACCAACACCCGCATCTACGATGGAAGGCTAGCAAACCACCGCGATGCGGGTCGAGTCACGTCGACTTTAGCGCGCGACGAGCTTCTGTCGGAGGTCAACGATGTCGCGCTCGCAGCGCTCGAGGCGTGGGCGCAAATCGTGTTGTGCGCGGAGCACGTTGGTCATCTCGCGGACGGTGCCGTGGAGCTCGGTGATCGCGGTCGCCGTGCGCACCTCGGACGCGACGATTCGGGACGACAGCTCGTCGCGCAAGCCATCGATGCGCTCGGAGACCCCATCCATGCGCTCGGAGACCCCATCGATCCGCTCCGAGACCCCATCGATGCGCTCGGAGAGCTCCGTGCGAGTCAGGCGCAGCTCGTCGCGGATGCTCTTGAGAATCTCAATCGTCAGATCGGTCGGTTCCATCGGCTGCCCTCCGAGTATCCCACGGAGCAACCCGCGCGCCACGTGAGAACGACGGCGCATTCCCGCGAAATGCAGCAGACCGCTGGTGTCCCGGACAGACGAAGGACACTCGCGGCCACTCGCGGGCTCCGAACTGAGGAGTGCAGAGGGTTGGTCGGTGGGCGGGGGTTATTGGCAGCGCTTGAACGCGACGCCCTCGACGTTCGGGAACTGTCCGCCCACGGCGGTGCATGTGGACCCGGTCGGACACAAGGCGTCGCCCGAGCAGTCGCGCGAGCACTTGCCGGTCGAGCAATATCCGAACGCTGAATCCGAACAATTGATGAGGCAACCACCGCCCGCGCCGCAGTACTGTCCTGTCGGGCAATCGCTGTTCTTCTCGCACGGGCCGGCTTTGGCGCAGCTGATCGCGGCCGGCACCACGACGACGAGAGAGGCAAACAAAAGCGCGAGCACCGACGCCGGGGCATCGCCGCATCATAGCTCAATGCTTGTTGCCGACGGCGCTCGCGTGCCGGAAGACCACCGTGCGTCGTGACTTCTCGGGCGCGGTCGGCGTGACGGGTGCGTCGAGCACGAGGCGCGTTCCGCCCTGAATCGGGATCGACGGAGGATCGTCGTCGAGCGACCACGCGACGCCATGAGAATACGGCACGACCCATGGCGCGCTTGGCCAGAGACCCACTGCGACGATCGCGTCCTCACCGCTTCGACCGAGGATTTCGACGCCTTTTGGCCGCTCGGTCACGCCTTCGATGATCGTGGGATCGAAGCCCCTCGAGGTCAGGTGTTGCGCGAGACGCAAGACGACGAGCTTGGCGACCGTCGCGTCGCGGCTTGTCGCCGCGTCGAGCGCGCCCATCCAAAACGGGAGCGGGCCATACGCAACGCCCGCGGCAGAGAGCGCGCCGTGGGGTTTCCACGTGAGCGGCGCGGACTGCACGCACAGGCTCTCGAGCGCGTCCGTACCAGGAGGAGCGCACGCGAACGAGACGTCAGCGACGGCGTCGGCGTCGTAGGTCGGTGCGTTGCCGATCTCGTCGGGGGAGCCGTGACCACCCGCGCGGCCGACGAACGAGAGCACGCGAGCGTTCGGCGAGACCTCCTTGCGCAGAGCGCCTTGCACGCTCACGGGGTCTGGGACGAGGAGCGTCGCGAGAGTGGTCGCCGCGACGCGACCGAGATCCGCGTCGACGACCCAAGTCACCAGATCGTGGATGCCCGCCGCTCGCGACGCCTCTCGCAGGCCCAACAGACCGCCGATGCGACGCGCGGGCGCAGCCGTGACCTCGATCTTGCTCGTGCCGCTCAGCACGCGAAGCTGCGCGGCGACGTCACACCACGCGAGCGTCGCTCCTGTCACGATGGGCGCGCTCTCGCTCGACTCGAGCGTGATGGGAGAGGCGCTGGTCGCGAGAAAACACGTATTTTCAGCCGCGCCGTGCACGACGATGAACGGCGGACCTCCGCCCGTGACGCCGACGAATCCGACTTCGGCGAGCGCGGGGGCGACAACAGGTGACGTGGTGGGCGGCGCGTTCGGTCCCGACACCCACGCAGTGAACGCATCGATCGCGCAAGCCTCGCCGCTCGAGACGAGCGTTGCGGGGAGTGGATCCAAGAAGGGCGCCGCGCGCATCCCACCGACCGACGACGCATCGATGCTGAGGATACGTATGGGGACGTCGGCCGTGGCATGCACGTGCTCGGACGCGCACGTGCAGAACATCCCTGAGCCCTTGATGGTGTCGGTCGTGTTCGCGTGCTCGACGCGCACCGCCGCGCCCACGACATCGGGAGCCGCCACGACGACCACGCACGCACGGTCGGAGACGTCCGCTTCCGCTTCGGTCTGCTTGGCGCTGAGAGCGCGCGGTGTTGCTAGAAAGCCGCGAGCGATGAAGCGCGCCGTCGCGGGCTCGACACGCGCTGCCTGCGCCGCTTCGTGCTCCAGGCCACGCGCCACGGCGTATCCGCCGCCACCCAACGCGATGATGACGACGATGATGGAGAGCGCTCTGTTTCGCGTGCGCCGCTTGGCGAGACGGGCTTGTGCTTCGAGCTCCGTGCGGCGTCGCTCCGCAGCCTCGCGACCTTCACGCTCGGCGCGCACCACCTCGGGGTGACGTCCTCCGAGCACGGACAGCGCGCGCTCTACTTCGGCGAGTCCCTGTTGAGGACCGTTGCGCTCTACGCCATCGTCGAAGTCGTCATCGTCGAGCATCCCCCCACGCGCTCGCTACTGCCCGTCGACGATCGCGAGCCGCAGCTCCAGCGGCGCTCCATCGCGCTCGTAGTCGATGTGGAGCTCACTCGCGATCTCGAGCGAACGGAACACCTCAATCGCCTGCTCGGGCCGCTCGATCGGCATGCCGTTGACCTTGGTCACGACGTCACCTGGCATCAAGCCGGTGTGCGCGTACTGGGGCGCGAGGCCAGCGATGCGGAAGCCGTGGAACTTGCCCTTCTGAAAGACGGGGTGCTCGTCGATCGCCACGGTCTGCAAGAACATCCCGAACCCTGCGTGCACCGTCGCGCTCACCTGACTTCGCGCGATCGAAGAGGACGGCTGCGCCTCTGGAGTCGTCGCAGTGGACGACGCGGCTTGCGCGGGAGGCGCCTTCGCGATGGGTGCGTCACCACCGCAGGCGGCGAGGAACAAGAGAGCGGCGAGGAGGCGCATGACACTACCGTGCCCAATGCACCGTCGGCCGGCAAGTTTATTGGGGCAAGTTTTTAGGCTGAGACGGCTTGGTACACGCGATCGGAGATGGTGTCGGGATCAGCGTCACCGTCCACGATGACGATCCGGTCGTTCGGCATGTGCTTGGGCAGATTCTTGTAGAATACACTCAAAGCCCGCTGCACCTCGTTCTGCTCGTAGAGCTGCGCGGCCTCCCCCCGTGCTTCGCGGCGAGAAGCGGCGACGTCTGGATTCAGATCGAGCACGACCGTGAGATCCGGGCGGCGCGCGTGTTGGTTCAGCGCGCGGATCCACTCGACCGCCTCGGGCACCTTCGCGCCGCTCATCACGCTCTGGTATGCGAGGCTCGACGCGTCGTAGCGATCCGAGACCACAGTGCCACCCTGCGCGAGGAACGGCTCGATCTCCGACTCCACATGATCCATGCGGTCTGCGGCGAACAAGAGCGCCATCGTCGCCCAACCCGGCGCGAGGCCGCGCGCACCGACGATGCGACCCATGAGCACCTGGCGGATGATGGTCCCGACCGGTCCGTCCGAGGGCTCTCGCGTGGGCCGCGCGGCGTGGCCCGCCTTCTTCAAGCGGGCGACCAGGCGCGACGTCTGCGTCGTGGTGCCCGCGCCGTCGATGCCCTCGAGGACGATGAAGCGCCCTTTGCTCATCTCAAAGTCCTCCGAGCAGCGTCAGGCACTGGCTGCCGCACTTTCCGTTGATGCACTGGATGACCGCGAAAGCCTGCTGGATCGCCTGAAAATCGTTGTTCGCGCACTTCGCGACGCACTGAGGATCGAACATGCCGTTCATCGCGCACTTCTGCGCGGCACACTGCAGGAGGTTGCGACACGCGGTGTTCTGCAAGCAAGTCTGGACCTGCATGCTGCAGCTCTGCCCGATGCATTGCGCGCAAGCGACGGGCGACGGAGACGTGTCTGGCAGGCCCGAGTCGATCGGCGTTGGAGAAGAGTCCGCGTGCGCGTCCCCAGTGAACGAGACGTCGGCGCCGAGGCTCGCGTCTTGCGAAGCGAAGTCGGCGGGTGAGTCGTCGAGCGGGCCGCGGCTCCCGCACGCAGCCAAGACGAGCGATCCCATCACCATGCAGAATGCTTGCTTCATCATGTGATCTCTCCCAGTGGCGTGCGCGCGGAAGATATCCCGAGATGAGTTACCTTCGGCACATGAACTTGGCACCTCGTCGCTTTCCGCTCCCGGAGGACTTTCGCCGTGCTTGCGGAGATGCGCGCAGCCAAGGAACGCGCGTCGCCTTCGTACCGACGATGGGCGCCCTGCACGAGGGGCACCTCGCGCTCGTCCGTGACGCTCGGGCGCGCGCGGGGTTCGTCGCCGTCAGCATCTTCGTCAACCCGACGCAGTTCGGTCCCGACGAAGACTTCTCGAGGTATCCGCGCGATCTCGACGCCGACGTGACCAAGCTCAGCACAGCGGGCGCCGACGTCGTGTTCTGCCCAGAGCCGCAGTCGATGTACGCGCCGGACGAGCGCACGCGCGTTCACGTCACCGGGCTGGACGAGCCTCTCTGTGGCGCGTTTCGTCCGGGGCATTTCGAAGGCGTAGCGACGATCGTGACCAAGCTCTTCGGGCTCGCCGGACCTTGCGTCGCGATCTTCGGCAAGAAGGACTATCAGCAACTCGCGATCCTGAGGCGGATGGTGACGGACCTCATGCTACCCGTGGAGATCGTCGCGCACGCGATCGTGCGAGAGGCCGACGGGCTCGCGATGAGCTCGCGCAACGCGTACTTGTCTGCGACCGATCGCGCACGCGCGCTCGCGCTATCGCGAGGCTTGTCCCGTGCTCATCGCGCGTTCTCGTCAGGCGAGCGTGAGGCGGTCGTGATCGAGTCGCTCGTGCGCGACGAGGTCGCAGCCAGCGCCGACCGCATCGACTACGTGTCCGTCGTCGACGCCGACTCGCTCGCGTCGGTCGGTCGGATCAGCGATCGCGCTCTCGTCGCGGTCGCGTGTCACTTCGGAAAGACTCGGCTCATCGACAACGTCGTGCTCGGCGAGGACCCCGCTCCCACCCCTGGCTGATACGCTTGCCATCTGTGGAGCGCCAGGCGACCTTCGGCCCCAACTCGAGGCTGCCCGGAACGCCTTACATCTTGGTGCAGAAGATCGGCTCGGGCTCGATGGGCGACGTCTACGAGGCGTTCCATACGCACCAGCGACAGACCGTTGCGCTCAAGGTGATGGCGACTCGCCACATCGCGCGCGCCGATCTCGCCGACCGCATGAAGAACGAGGCGGCGACGCTCGGTCGAATCCAGCACAAGAACCTCGTCGCGCTCTACGACACGGGGTTCGCGGACGATGGTCGATTGTATTTCGCGATGGAACTATTGAGGGGTCATACGTTGCGAACGACGATCGACGCCAACGCGCCGGTGCGACCGGAGCTCGCGGTCGAGCTTTGCACGGAGCTTCTCGCCGGGCTGGAGGCGGCGCATGCGGCGGACGTCGTTCACCGCGACATCAAGCCAGAGAATGTCTTCGTGTGCGCGAGCGGAGAGGTGAAGCTGCTCGACTTCGGCGTCGCGAAGGTGGGCCAGCTCACAGCGTCGCTCACGCAGACGGGATTTCAGCTCGGTACGCCGCGGTACATGTCGCCCGAACAGATCGAAGGCAAGGCCGTGTCCGGTGCGTCCGATCTCTACGCGGTGGGCCTCGTGTTGTTCGAGTTGCTCACGCGGAGAGTGCCGTTCGAGGATCAAGAGCCCATGGCGCTGGCGTTCGCGCACGCGACTCGCGCTCCGCCTTCGCCGTCGAGCTTGCGCAAGGTGCCGCTCCCACCGAGGCTCGAGGCTGCGGTGCTACGCGCGTTGGCGAAATCACCAGCGGATCGATTTCCCTCAGCGCGCGCGTTCGCCGAGGAGCTGGCCGAGTCGCTAAGAGACCGTGTCGCGATCGCCCAGAGCTCGCCGCAGCAGACTGTGCGCATGGAGATCGTCTCGAGGCCGCCGCCAGAGGTGGTGCTCGAGCTCTCGCGTCCGTTGTCGACTCCACCGCCGCCAAACGCGATGCCTGCAGCGCCGAAGAAGAGCCTGTTGGCCCTCGTGTTCGCCTGCGGGATTGTTGTCGTCGTCATCGTGGGAGTGGCGGCGATGTTCATGTTCAAGAGCAAGCCACAGCAGGCGCCTTTGTCGGCGACGAGCGCCCCGCCCACCCACATCTCGATCACGGAGAGCAGCGCAGCGATCGTTGCTCCATCCGCTGTGATCGTTGCTCCATCAACCGTTTCGGTCGCGCCGTCATCAGCGCCTACGGTGAGCCGGCCCCTGACCGTGACTGCCCGACCGCGCCCCGCTGCAATGCCGAGCGTGAGTCATGCACCAACTGCCACATCACGACGACCAAGCTCTGGGCTCTGATAGGACGTCGAGTTCTGCTAGAACGCGGTCCCATGCGGTTGGGGGTCGTCCTCGGGTTGGTGATGGGCGCGTTCGTGGCGACGGTCGCCCACGCCGACCCATCGCCGGGTGAGATCCAGGCGGCGCGCGACCTCTTCAGCAAAGCCGAAACAGACGAGGACGCTGGCAACTGGTCCGCCGCGCTCGACAAGCTGCGTCGTGCGGCGAGCGTGAAGATGACGCCGGGCATCCGCTACCATCTTGGGCTCTGCGAGGAGAAGCTCGGGCAGATCGCGGCGGCGCTCAATGACTACTCCGGCGCCGAATCCATGGCGCGCCAGCAGAAGAACAAAGAGGTGCTCGACATCGTCGCGGAGCCGATTCGCTCGTTGAAGGGTCGCGTGCCGACGCTCTTCGTGGAAGCTCCCACGATCGACAGGCTCACGATCGAGATCGACGGGAGACCGTTCCCCACCGGGCTGTGGGGCATCGCGACGCCGATGGATCCCGGACCTCACCAGCTCGAAGCGCGCGCGCCGAACAAGAGCCCTTTCAGCGCGACCGTCGTGCTCAAAGAGAGGGACGCGAACAAGCTCGCGATCGTGATGACGGACGCTCCGAAGACCACCATCACGGAGCCACCGCCCAACAAGACTCTGGTCACCACCACGACCCCAGCGGTGACCAACCCGCCCGTGAACGCGCAACCTGCGCCTGCGCCTTTGGACCAAACACAATCGCGATCGCGCGTGCCAGCGGTCCTGACGACGGTCGGCGCTGTCGCGTTGGGTGGGTTCGGTCTCGCGGCGTACCTGATCGCGGACAGTCAGGCCGGCGACGCGCAGGCGTTTTGTTCCACGCAGGCGACACCGAGCTGCACCGGCAATCAAGGCTCGATTCGAGCTTGGGACAAGATCGCGCTCACCTCGTGGATCGCAGGCGGCGCGCTCTTGGTCACGTCGATCGTACTGTGGGCGCTGCCTTCATACACGATGACGACGGCGCGTCTGGAGGTCCGCCCGAACGGCGTGTGGCTCGGCGGGAGCTTTCAATGAGGGTCCGCGTAGGGCTCGTTGCTGCCGGCGTCAGCGCCATCGCTGCTGTCGTCGCGTGCGGAGATCTCTTTCACTCGACGAGCTTCGACACCAAGTGCACCGCTGACGCGTCCGCGACGGGGTGCCCGCAACCGCCGATCACCGAGCTTTGCACGACAGACAGCGCCGTGGCCCTCGCGCGCGCAGAGCACGCGTGCGCTTGGCTCGCTGCGTGCGAGTCGCCGATGGGCCAGAACCGAACGGGGCTCTGCATCGCCAACGCGCTCATGGCGTATGACTGCAACGCGAACGTGAACCGCAAGCCGATCGGAGACGCTTATCAATTCTGGCTCGCGCTCGCCAACGCCAACGACTGCGCTGGCATCTCCGCAGCGGTCGCGCCCGCAGGTGCTTCGCCCTGCAAGCCAATCCCGAACACGACTCCGAGCCCGTACACCGGTTGCGGAAGCGCTGCATTCAACCCTCGATCGCGCGTCCAGTGCCCTGCCGTCGATGGCACTCCAGGGCTCTATGAGAACTGCGTGGCTTATGGCAAATCGTGCGCTTCCTCCTCGACCAACGATCTGTCGCAGTGCCTCGGATCCGAAGCGCGCGCGTGCACGACCACCCGATGCTCGGGCCAAAAACTGATCAACTGCGACAACGACGCGGGCTTCGATCACGGCATGGACTGCGCTCAGTTCGGTGACGGGACGTGCATCGCGACGGGCGCATCTCCATCGTGCAAGCCTTCGAGCACGAAGGTCCGCGCCGCGAGCAACGACGTCGCGTGCGACTCCAACGACGTCGCCATCGGCTCGGTGACCGGCTTCGAAGAGCGTGTAAACTGCAAGGTCTTCACCGGCGTCGTCGATGGCGGAGCCTACCCGTCCCCTGCTTGCTCGCCGATCGACGGTGGTGGTGTAGGAATCACACCAAGGGACGCTTGCCAGGGCAAGCTCGGGTGCACCGAAGACACCTGCGACAAGACCTTCTTGCGCGCCTGCGTGCAGGGCAACGAGATCAGGTTCGACTGCAAAGACGTAGGTCTCAGCGGCTGCAACCCGAGCAGCAAGACCCAAGAGGACGGCGCACACGCCGCCTGCCAGCTTTGAGTTTGAGCTTCAGCGGTTGAGCGCGGCTTCGAGCTGCGCTCGTGCGAGAGCGTCGGCGGCGTTGGCTTGTTCCATGTCGTCGCCGAGCGCCTTCTTCGGCGCCGGAGTCGGAGCGGCGGCGGGCTTGGGAGCAGGCTTCGCGACGACCGCGACGACCACATCCGACTTCACCGCGGGAGCAGGCGCCGGTCGTGCGACGCGAGCGACCGCTACTCTCGGCGTGGGCTTGATCTCCGGCTTCTCGACGGCCGGAGCAGGGGTCCACGCGGCGACTGCTGTCGCCTTCGCGGTCGGGTTGGGCGGAGGCGCGACGGGATCGACTCCGCACGCGGGCGTCGAAGGCGTGCCGAGGGCGTCTGCGATCGCGGCCGGGATCTGCTGCTGCACGATGGGAGCTTGGACGGCCGCGGCGTTGTTCGCGGCGACATCTTGGCGAGCAGGCGCTGCACCTTGGACAGCCGCTGCAGACGGAGCGAGCTCGTTACGCGTGACGATGGAGGTCAACAATCCACCGAACAAGCCCATCCCGAGGAGCGCCATCGCCCAAACTGCGGTCGGACGCCCTCCGGGATTGCGAACGAGCACGGTCGACGAAGCATCCGCCGCGGTCATCGCCATGGCAGGCACGCTCTCGGACGCGCGCGCCGAGGAGACTCCAACGTCGTTCAACGGCTTGCCGCAGACCTTCGAGGGCTCGAGCTGCGACGCGAGCTCCTCGCGCATCATCGAGTTGATGCTCATTCGGGGCGCCGGAGCTGCCTTCATCGTCAAGAGCGAACGCCGGCTCCCCGGACGCACCATCGTGACCTCGTCAGTCATCGAGAAGCTCGGACCGAACTGCGGAAGCGCTCCCAGCGGCGGCATCCGGACGGACGGAACGCGCACCTCGACACGAGCCGGCGGAGCGGAGCTTCGACGCTTCTCCGGCATCAACATCGTGCGCTCATCGTCTTTCGCGAACTTGATCGCGGGGCGCATGGTCATGCGTGGGCTCGGAGGCGACACCTTGGGCAGCTCGACCGCCTCGATGTCCGCCGTGTCGATTTCCGTGACGCTGTTGCTGCGGATCCGCTTGTGAAAGGGGAGCATCATTGACCTCGCGAAGGGCTGATGCACGGCCCGCGCCAACGGCCGAGTCGCCAGTTCTGTTGAGAAGTCCGAGGTTTTGGCCCAGGACCGGCCCAACTTGTTCCGAAGCTGGGGGTCCGATGATCCACACAACGACGGAGAACAAACGACCCCTCGTTGCGTACAAAGAAGAGCATGGGACTAAGCTCCGATCGTTTACCGTTGAGGCAACAGGCATGAAGACCGCATCTCCCCCCCAGTTCGAGTCGCTCTTCGAGCGGTGGGCCTCGCGCGTTCGTCGCAGGCTCACACTACGCGCAGCGCTCACAGGTGCGGCGCTCGGCCTCACGGTCGCGATCGTTCCCGCGGGCATCGCCTGGAAGACGGGACATGGCACATGGCGTCCGCTCGCCGCGACCGTTGGTGGCGTGGGTTTGGTCGCTGGTCTCGCGATGAATCGGCGTAAACGCTGGTCGGATGGAGACGTCGCGTTGTATCTCGACGAGCAGCTCAAGACCCAAGAGTCGATCTCGACGGCGGTCGACCTTCGTGATCCCGCTTCGCATGATTCAGTTCCAGATTCGGGCGATGCGGACGCAGCGCGCGCGGTCGTGTTGACGAGCGCCACGTCTGCCCTCGAAGGTGGCAAACCGCAGAACGCGCGACCCGCCATTTGGAAGCCGTTGCACGCGCTCATCCCGATCGCGGCTGCAGGTCTCGTCTTCATCGCGCGCGCGCCGCTCCCGCCCGGACCGCCGGTCGTCGCGACACCAGGGACGACGCTCGTTCAAATGAGCGAAGTGGACGGCCTCGAGAAATCGATCAAGCTCGCGCAGCTCAACGCGCGAGACGACGCACAACGCGAGCGCCTCGACAAAATTTCGAAGGACGCCGAGAAGCTCAAAGAAGAGCTCAACAAAGGCATCGAGAAGCGCGACGCGCAGGACAAGATCGCGCGCTTGAAGGAGCAGCTTGCGGCAGAGCGTTTGACGCTCGGCGAAGGCGAGCAGCGCCAAGGTCTCGAGAGCGCGATGAGCAAGCTCAACGAGAGCGACGTGACCAAAGACGCAGCGAAGGCGCTCGGTGATCACGACATGGAGAGCCTCGACGCGCAGATGGAGAAGCTCGCCAACGAGCGCGAGAAACAAGATCGCGAGCTCGCCAAGAAGAAGCTGCAAGACGCCGCTGACGCCGCGAAGAAGGACGGCGCCCCAGACGTGGCGAAGGCGCTCGAGGACGAGAAGAAGTCGATGGAAGACCGCGAGAAGCGCGCAGAAGCGCTCCGCGATCTCGCCGACGCGATGAAGTCCGAGGGAATGCAGTCACCCGACGTGGAGAACAAGTCCGAGGCGCTCGATCGTGAGGGCACCGACAAGGCAGCGCAGCAACTAAGCGAAGCGATGGGCAAGGCGCTGAGCAAGCTCACTCCCGAAGAGCGCAAGCGGCTCGCCGACAAGCTGAAGCAAGAGGCGCAAAAGGGCGGAGTCGGGCAGAGCGATCCGCAATCACTCAAGGACATGGCCGACGATCTGTCGACGCCCGAGGGCCAGAAGAAGCTGGAAGATCAGCTCAAGGACATGGCCAAGCAAGACGACCAGAGCGACGAGAGCAAGCGACAGAAGGCGCTCGACGACGCTCAAAATGGCGCTGAAGGAACCGAGAAGGACATCGGCAAACAACAGCAGGGTCAACAAGGCCAACAAGGTCAACAAGGTCAACAAGGCCAGCAAGGCCAGCAAGGCCAGCAAGGCCAGCAAGGCCAACAAGGCCAACAAGGCCAACAAGGCCAACAGGGTCAGCAGGGTCAGCAGGGCCAGCAAGGCCAACAAGGCCAACAAGGTCAAGGACAAGGTCAGATCCCGATTCCTCAGAACGGTCAAGGTCAGGGTCAAGGTCAAGGTCAAGGTCAAGGTCAGGGTCAAGGTCAGGGCGATCCGAATGGAGCACCTGGGCCGGGCTCACATCACGACACGGGGACCGGTGACCACAGCGGGCACACCAACTCGATCGATGACGCGCAGTCGTTGAAGAGTCATGCGAACGGTCATCTCAACAAAGACAAAGGCATGCCGGGCGCGGTGAACACGTTCGTCCCCGGAAAGGCGGGCGGCACCGCGAACACACGCGGCACGGGCGATCTGCGATCCGTCGGTCCGACCGAAGTGGACGGCGTCGAGCGAAGCGACGTCCCCCAGGAATATCGCGAGCACGTCCGGCAGTACTTCCAACCGTGACGACTTCCGAAGTACGACGCGACGAGGAAACGATGACGCAAGAACAGAACTACGAGACCATGCTCAAGCAGTCGGCCGACTCCATCGCCACGTTGCGCGAGGCGATCGGTCATGTCGTGGTCGGACAAAACGCGGTGGTCGATCAGGTGATGTGGGGGCTCGTGTCGGGCGGACACGTGCTGCTCGAGGGAGCGCCAGGTCTCGGCAAGACGCTGCTCGTGCGCACGCTCTCGCAGTGCCTCGATCTCAAATTCTCGCGCATCCAGTTCACGCCAGACTTGATGCCGAGCGACGTGATCGGAACGAACGTGCTCGTGATGGATCCTGCTCAGCGTCAAGCGGGCAGTATGTTCGCTGTTCAAAAAGGCCCTATTTTTGGGCAGATCGTCCTCGCTGACGAGATCAACCGCGCGACGCCGAAGACGCAGAGCGCGCTGCTGGAGGCGATGGCCGAGCACGCCGTCACGATCGCTGGGACACGTCACGTGTTGGACCAGCCGTTCTTCGTCCTCGCGACCGAGAACCCGATCGAGCAGGAGGGGACGTACCCGCTGCCCGAGGCGCAGCTCGATCGTTTCTTGTTGAAGGTGCTCGTCCCCAACCCGAGCGAAGACGAGCTCTGCCAAGTGCTCACGCGCACCACGGGCCGTGAAGGCACCGCGCCTCCGAAGGTGATGGGCCGTGAAGGCGTGATGCAGCTGCGCGCGATGTGTCGCGACGTGCAGATCGCAGAGCCGATCGTGCGGTATGCCGCCCGCTTGATCGGCGCGAGCGATCCGGCCGGGACGAGCGCGCCCGATCTCGTGAAGCGCTCGCTGCGTTTTGGCGCAGGAGTGCGCGGCGCTCAGTCGCTCGTGCTCGGAGCGAAGGCGGTCGCCCTATGCGAGGGTCGCGCGAACGTCTCGTTCAACGACATCGCGAAGGTCGCCAAGCCCGCGCTGCGGCATCGCTTGATTCGCTCGTTCGAGGGTGAAGCAGACGGAGTGACGACGGACGCGGTCGTCGATGCGCTCCTCACCGCCGTGCCCACGCGGCCTGCCAACGTCGACGCGGAGCGAAGGGCGAACGCATGAGCAAGCGGCTCGCCTTCGCGGCTCTCTTCGCCGCCAGCCTAGTGAGCGCGCTCGTCACGGACGCAAGCGCAAATCCTCCGACGGCTGCGGCACCCACACTAGCGATGACGGCGGCGCCGATCTTCGGAAATGACGCCGCGCTTGGCTACGGTTGGGAAGAGATCGTCGTCACCCTCGCGAACTCCGGAGCGGCACCCAAGAAGGGCACGCTCGATCTCACGGCGACGCTCCCGTATGCCCAGAACGAGACCTTCATCACGCGCGCGCCGTTCAACGTGCCAGCAGGCAAGACCGCGATCGTGCGGGTTCCGACGCACGGCTTCTACTATCAAGCGCCGTCCTTCATGCTCAGCGCCAAAGACGAGAAGGGCGTCGAGATCACTGGCGCGTCCGTGACGACCAACATGTCGATCGCGCCGACGCTGATCGACATCGATCAAACTCCTCGCCTCGGGATGGTCATTCGCGGACGCTCTGTCTCGACGAGCTACTCGACCTCGAGCAGCGGCTACTATGGATACGGTAGTCCTCCGACCTCCCCGGTGCTGTCGGTCGGCGCGCCGACGTTCGACGGCACGACAGGCGACCCCGTACTGCCGCAAGTGGCTGCGTCGTACTCGGGAGTGACGGTCGCGATCATCCACTCTGATCTGCTCGCGAAGCTCCCTCCCGAGGAGCTCGACGCTCTACGCGATTGGGTATCCGGCGGAGGTACGCTCGCGGTCGTCCCCAATCGACCGGAGGATTTGCGCGCTGGCAATCTGGTGACGATGACGGGTGGACCCATCGTGCAGGGCGACGTGACCGCCGCCATCCTCGCGCTCCCCGCATTTCCGCGCGCTGGCTCTCCAGGCGCTTGGCCCGGCGGTGGCTTTGGCACCACGCCAACTTATACGCCGCCTCCTCCGCCCATCCTCGACAACGATCCGCTCGACTATCACCCGAACCTCGATCTCGAATCTCCCTACCAACACATCAGCACGAGCGCCGCGCCGCCCGCTCCCACGGCTCCATCGGGGGGTGCGATGACGGCGCTCGTGAAGGCGAAGCTCGTCGGGTTCACTGGCGGTAACTTGGTGGCGAGCGACTACGGCGCGACTGCGTCGTTCGGCACGGGACAGGTTCACGTGCTCGCGTTCGATCCGACGGTTGCTCCCGGCACTGACGATGGGTGGGTGCTCGCGCGAGTGATCGACATGGTGCAAGCGGCGTGGGATCGGCAAGCCCCTCGCGCGTTCCCGACTGGCAGCGGTGATCGCCGTTACCTGTACAGCAGCAACAAGGAGGAGGTGCGTCGCGCGCTCGATCCGAACGAAAACTTCAGGCCCGCGCTTGGCTTCGCCGCGGTGCTGTTGGTGATCTACTCCATCGTCGTCGGACCGGTGACGTTCCTCCGTGCGCAGCGCAAGGGCAAGCCGCTGTCGCCGCTGAAATGGGCTCCGTTGTGGAGCGCGGCGGCGTTCGCGTCGATCGTCGTCGTGGGTCTCGCGGTGAAGGGATTGAGAGGCAGAGCGAGGCGCGTCTCACTCACGGAGATCGGTAGCGGCATGACGCGCGGATCGATCACGCGCTTCCGCGGCTTCTACACGAGCGAGACGAAGGCGCTGAGCGTCGCCGCGACCGATCGCTCGAACGTGCTCGACGTCATGAGCTCCGACAGCGTGATGGGAGCAGACGCCGTGATGCGGCTCGATCGCGGCGGCTCCGTGCTGGAGAACATCACCTCACTGCCGTGGCAGACGCTCGTCGTTCGCGAGGACGGCTTCCGCGATCTCAAGGGCTCCGTCATCATCGGCGGCACGAGCGCCGCGATGACCGCGCAGAACCACACGGGCCAGACGATCAAGGATGTCCTGTTCTACGTCCCTGGCGACGGCATCCGCTACTTCCCCGAGATGAAGGACGGCGAGACGCTCACCGCTTCCGCGGGCAAGCTCGTGCAGAGCGCGTACTCACGCCGCTCCGCGAGCGCGGGCACGATGACGATCCACGTGCTCGGAGAGAGCGAGCTCGCCTCCTCGAGCGCGATCGCCAAGAAGGACGGCGACCGCATCGAGAAGACGTGGAAGCCCATCTCGTCCGCCGCAGGCGAGCAGGTCGATTGGTGGCCGGACGATCAGCCCGTGCTCATGGGTGAGTTGGATGGCGGCGAGGGCGTCAAGACCGACTCGAACCTCCGCTTGGAGACGGACCACGCGTTGCTGCGCGTCGTCGGCCTCGGAGGTGCGCCGTGACGCAGTCTTCCGTGCAACCTCAACACCAAGAGTCTCCGCCCATCTCGTCGGCCGTGATGTCCGCGCCGAGCACCGCGCCCGCGATCCGCGTGCGGCACCTCTGGCATCGCTTCGGTCGCTTCGACGTGCTCCGTGACGTGAGCTTCGAGGTCGGCCACGGAGAGATCTTCGGGTTCATCGGGCCGAACGGCGCTGGCAAGACGACGACCATTCGCATCATGGCGACGCTGCTCGAGCCGCTCGCGGGGCGCGTCGAGGTGGACGGCTTCGACGTCGCGGTGGACCCCGAGGCCGTGCGAAAGATCATCGGCTACATGCCCGATCACGCGGGCGTCTACGAGCGGGTGACCGTGCGCGAGTATCTCGAGTTCTTCGCAGACGCCTACAAAGTAGCCCCAAACGGGAACTACGCCGTGGTCGACGCGGTGATGGAGCTCACGGATCTCACCAAGCTCAAGGACAAACTCGTCGCGACGATGTCCAAGGGCATGAAGCAGCGCTTACAGCTCGCGCGCACGCTCCTGCACGATCCGAAAGTGCTGATCCTCGACGAGCCCGCGAGCGATCTCGATCCGCGCGCGCGCATCGAGATCCGCGATCTGTTGGTGGAGCTGCGCTCCATGGGCAAGACGATCTTCCTCTCGAGCCACATCCTCACGGAGCTCGCGGACGTCTGCACCTCTGTGGCGATCCTCGAGCGCGGCCGCATGGTCGTGTCAGGTCCGATCACCGAGATCGCGCAACGCCTCGAGGCCGCGGCAGCGCAACGCCATCAAGGTCACGCGCCGCAGCACCATCCCGCTCCATACGGTCAGCCACAAGTGCCGCACCAAGAGGGCGCACCGCAGACGCACCGCATGGGCACCGACGCGATCAACCAGACGATGCCCCTCGGGCCCGCGCCGATCTCGAAGCGTCGCGTGAAGCTGAAGGCGCTCGCACCACCAGAGGCGATTGCAGCCGCGCTCGCCGGTATCCCTGCCGTGCTCTCTGTGGAGCCCAACCCAATGAGCACCGTGCTCGTCACCTACTCCGGAGACGATCAAGTGTTGGCGAACATGGTGAGAGTCCTCGTGATGGCGAACATCTCCGTAGTGGGCATCGAGCCCGAGCGCAGTGAGCTCGAGCGCATCTTCCTCGAAGTGACCAAGGGCGAGGTGCAGTGATGACCGCCGTCGCCAGCCAGCAGCCCCAGCCCGCCGCGCCGCCATCCATGCGCGAACCGAAGCGAGGGTTCTTCTCGCGCTTCTCCGACCCCAACGCGATCTGGATGCGCGAGATGCGCCAGAGCGCGCGCCTCGGACGCACGCCGTGGATCCTCTTCTCGCTCTCGCTCACGATCTCGCTCTTGATGTGCTCGATCGGCGGCGTGGCGTCAGCGGAGAACACGAGCCCTGCGTCGCTCGGATCCGGCATGTTTCAGGGCTTCTTCTCGATCGCGTATTTGGTCGTGATCATCGTCGGCCCTGCGATCGCCGCCAACAGCATCGCGTCCGAGCGAGAGGGCAAGACGTGGGAGGCGATCCAGCTCACGGGCTTGCACGCGAAGGACATCGCGCGCGGCAAGTTCATGGCGGCGTATACCTCAATCGCGCTCTACATCGTGGTGCTCGCGCCGGTGGGCGCCCTGCCCTTCTTGTTCGGTGGAGTCACGGCGCTCGAGGTCGTCGTCGCGTTCGCGTTCTTGTTCGTCGTCGCCGCGCTCGCGGTCGCGTTTGGGCTCGCGCTCTCTTCGTTGATGGCGAGCCTGCGCGGCGCCATCGTGGTCACGCTGATCCTCGCGATCGTCGTAGGCCCCGCGCTCTACGGATGGTTCGGCGTCGGCGCGTCGATCGTCGTGCACAAGCAGTGGGGCGACGTCCCAGAGGGCATGCCCATCTGGTTGCCCCTCGCGTACACGCGCGCGCCGTTCGGCCTCGAGTACGTGCTCGTGCTCTTCGTGATCCCTCTCCTCATGATGCTCGTGCCCGCGTGGTTCCTCTACGAGATCACGACGAGCAACCTCACGGGCGAGACCGACGACCGGGCGACCGGGCTCAAGCGCTGGTTCGCCCTCTGCACGCCGCTCATCTGCGGTGCATGCGCGATCGGACCCGTTCTCGCTCAAGAGGACGACGAACGCGTCGGGTGGTCGATCGCTGGCATCTCCGCGTTCTCTTTCTACGCCGCGTTCTGTGCGCTGTTGTTCGCGTTCGACACAGCAGGCCCGTCGCGTCGCGTGGAGGTTCACTGGGTGCGTGAGAAGGCAGGACTGCTTCGGCGCTTCTTCGGCCCAGGCCTCGCGAAGACCTCCACGCTCGTGGCGATCTTCGGCTTCTTCGGGCTGGTTGCCATCACTGCGTTTTGCATGGCCGCGATCGCGCTCGCGCCGTTGCCGCCACCGCTCGGCTATCCAGGGTCCACGCGCGGCGATCACCTCGCGCAGGTGTTCGTGTACGGCGCGTACGCTTCGATGTTCTTCGTGTTCACGACCGGTCTGGTGAGCTGGCTGCGCTCCCGTGGCTCCACGCCGTGGGTCGCGCGACTGATCACGCTCGCCGTCATCTTCTTGATCAGCGCGGGGCCATGGGTCATCGTCGCGATCGGCGGCTTCGTGACCAATCACGACGACGATTGGTTGCTGATGGGCGCGCCGAGCCCTTTTTACAGCGGGTTGATGGTGAGCTGGCTAGACAAGGTCTCACCAGAGGCAGCGCCCGTGATTCCCGCAGGCCTGGCGTGCGCGCTCCTGTGGGGTGTGATCGGGCTTGGCCTCATCGCTGCCACGGCGGGGCGTTGCTCGCGCCTCGTCGCCGAGCAACGAGGGATGGTCGCGCAGACCGAGGCCGCGCTGAAAGCAGAGGACGATGCGGAGCGCGCGGCGGCCATCGCACACGCGCAAGCCGAGCAAGCCGCAGCAGAAGCGGCGGCTGCAGCGCCCATCGTCGCGGCAGACCCGCCTCCGGAGACCCTCGTCCCCAAGACGGAAGCTGAACCACCACCGCCGCCGCCAACTGGCGAAGGACCGCCCGCCGTCTGAAATGCTACTCGACGCCTCCTTCGCTCGCGAGCTGGAAGCCCTGCGACGCCGCATGGAAGTGCGCGCGCGTTCTGGCTCTGGCGGAGATCACCTCGCGCGCAAGCGTGGCGGCAACGCAGAGTTCCAAGAGCATAGACCGTACTATCCTGGAGACGATCTTCGACGCATCGATTGGCTCGCGTTCGCCCGCACCGGCGAGCCGATGTTCAAGCTCTTTCGCTCGGAGGAGGACGTCGTCGTGCGACTCGTCGTCGACGCCAGCCTCTCGCTCGAGATGGGCGAACCGAAGAAGCTCGACGTCGCCAAGAAGCTCGCCGCAGCGATCGGTTACATGGCGCTCGCTGGCTCCGAGCGAACGCAAGTGCTCGCCGCAGGCAACGGATTGAGCCGCGTCTCCGAGCCGACTCGAGGGCGCGCCACACTGCCCAAGCTCTTGCGCGAGCTCGATCGCATCACGGCCGATGGCGGCACTGATCTCGCGCGCGCGATCGAGCAGACCGTGATGCGCTCTCCTCGGCCGGGCATGCTCGTCATCCTCTCGGACTTCATGGACTCTGGTCCGTTCGACGCTGCCGTCAGCCGCGCGGCCGCTGCGGGTCATGACGTCGCGATGGTGCAGGTGCTCGCGCGCGAAGAGATCGAGCCGCGCTACGATGGCGACTTCGCGCTCGAAGACGCAGAAACTGGGGCGATCGTCGAAGTCACGATGGACGCGGCCGCCATCGAAGCGTACCTCGCGCGTCTCAACAAACTGCTCCTCGGCCTTCGCGCGATCGCCAAGCGCAGCCGCGCGACGTACGTGCGCGTCCCCAACGACGAGCCGATCCTCTCTGCGATCCGCCGCTTCGTCGCCAGGCAGGTGGACTGATGGGTTCAGTGGAGCTCCTCAATCCGAAGGGACTCTGGTTGCTGACCGGCTTCGTGCCGCTCGTCATCTTCTACATCCTCAAGATCAAGCGACAGCGCATCAAGGTGCCGTCGACTTGGCTGTGGGCGGAGGCGCGCCGCGATCTCCTCGCGAAGAGCCCGTTCAAGAAGCTGATCCCCGAGCTGTCCTTGCTCCTGCAGATCCTGGCGCTGCTCGCGCTCACCGCCGCGCTCACGCGTCCAGCGCTCCGCGGCGGGCGGATCGACGGCGATCACGTCGCGATCATCATCGACACGAGCGCTTCGATGGGAACGACCGCCAAGGGAGCAGACGGAAAAGACACGACGCGCATGGCAGAGGCGCTGACCGCCGCGAACGACGTGCTCGACGCGCTCGAGCCGGGCGCAGACGCAATCATCATCGAGGGCTCACGCGACCCAAAGGTGGTCTCGCCGCTGGATCGCGATGTTCGCAAGCTCAAAGGCGCGCTCGCTCAAGTCGGCGTACGCGACGTCGAGGGAGACCTCGGGATCGCTGTCGCGCTCGGCGCCGATCGACTGCGCGCGGTAGGCGGCAAGCGCCGAATCGTCGTCATCACGGACGGCGCGCTCGCACACGAAGGACCCATCGCCGCGGCAGGAATCCCGACTCAAGTCGTCACGGTCGGAGAAGCGAGAGACAACGCTGCCATCGTCCGCATCGACGTCCGAAGCGGCAACGATCCCGCGACGCATCGAGAGCAGGCGCAGGTCTTCGTGATGCTCCAGAACTACGCATCTACTCCGCGCGACGCGTACGTGACGCTCTCGATCGACGGCCACAAAGACCCCAAGACGTCGCGCCGCATGCTGGTCCCGGCGCATGACAAGTCACCCGTTGTGCTCACGTTCTCACCAGATGCGATCGACTACGGCAAGGGGATGACCGTGGAGCTCTCGCCTCCCGATGCGCTGACGATCGACGACAAGGCGTATGCGCGCGTGCCGGAGGGGCACAAGATGCCCGTCACGATCGCGTCGAAGGCGGACTACTCGTGGATCATGCGCGCGCTCGACGCAGATGGAGACGTCGATCTCCAAAAGCTCAGCCTCGCGCAGCTCGCGACCGTGAACATCGACCCCGAGGCGCTCGTCGTGGTGGAGGGCGCGTGCCCAGAAGCGATCCCGGGGCGTGACGCGCTGATCGTCGCGCCGCCAGAGGGCAACTGCCTGGGCGTGGACGTCGGCAAGTCCGTAGACCAGCCGCAGCTCACGTCGTGGGAGTCGGGCGATCCGCGCTTCCGCTTCTTGACGCTCGATGGAGTGCACCTCACGAAGGCCAACCCGCTCGCAGCGCAGGGAGCCGGCGCCTCGCTCGCGCGCGCGGGCACGGTCACCGTCATCGGCGACGCGTCGGTACCCGGGCGTGCCGCGACGATCGTCGGCTTCGATGTCGGCGAGAGCGATTGGCCGCTCAAGGCATCGTTCGTTCTCTTCATTAGAAATATCGTCGAAGGCGCGCGACTCCACCGATCGCAAGGCGCGGTCGGGCCGGTGCGCACGGGTGACCCTCTGCGCATCGCGACCCCAGCGGAGGTCACCAAGATCACCGTCCTTGGGCCCGGCATGCCGGAGCACGACATCGACTGCAAGGGCGGCTTCGCGGTCGTGCCTCCAGTCGAGAAGGCGGGCCTGTACCAAGCGAAGTGGACGACGCCGCACGTCGGAAACGTGCTCGTCGCGGCCAACCTCACGAGCGAGAAAGAGAGCGACATTACGCCGAAACCCGTGACTGTAGACGCCTTGGCCGGTTCGTCCACGAGCGCCTCGCGACTCGCTGACGCTCACCACGAGTGGGGCCTTTGGCTCGCGCTCTTCGCGACGCTCCTCATCGCGATCGATCTCTTCTGGCTCACCCGACAAGCCCCTGCTCCAAAACCCAAAGCGGAGCCAGCGACCTGATGCCGCCGCTGCCTCGCCTCGCCTACCTCGCGCTCGCGCTCGTCATCGCGATCGTGACGGTCGCGCTCGTTGTTCGTTTGAAGCGAAAAAAGAAGCTCGGCGTCGGGTCCGTGGCTCTGGCGATCCTCGCGGTGCTCCCGCTCACGTACCAAGGCTTCGTCCATGCGCAGCTGATCCGCGAGACGTACGTCCGCTTCAACCGCCCGGTCGCGCTCCTTTTGCCAGCCGTGCTCGCGCTCGTGCTCGCGTGGCGGTTCTCTCTGCTGCCGGCGCGCATGACGAAGTGGCGCAAGGGGCTCGTCGTGTTCTTCTCCTCACTCGCTGCTCTCGCGGCCGCGCTCGCTGTGGCAGAGCCCGAGCTCGGTAGGCCGCTCGATCGGATGACGATCCTCGTGATGATCGATCGTAGCCGCTCGATCGATCTCGTGCCGGGCGCCGAGACACGCATGCAGATGGAGCAGAAGCTCGCCGAGAAGGGCATGCATGACGACGATCGCACTGGCACGATCGTATTCGGCGCAGAGGCCGCGACAGAGGACCCGCCGCGACCCAAGAGCGATCTGCCGCCGCCGCAGCGCATCGAGGTCGGGCGAGACGGCACTGACATCGAGGCCGCGATTCGCCGCGCGCTCGCAGAGCTTCCGAGCGACACCGCCGCGCGTCTCGTGCTCGTGAGCGACGGCGTGCAGACTCGCGGTGACGCGCTGAGCGCTGCTGCCGCATCGGTCGCGGCGGACGTGCCGATCGACGTGGTGCCCCTCGATCAGAAGACGTTCCCCGACGTGCGCGTCGTCTCCGTTCGCGCACCAAGCCACGCCGACGAGGGCGAGCCGCTCGACTTTCGCGTCGTCACCTCGAGCACGACGCCCACGGAGGTCGAGGTCCGCGTCAAGCGAGACGGCGAGCTGATTCATACGGGTAAAGTGCACGTATCTGCCGGCGAGGACGTGCTGCGCCTGCGTGAGATCGCGAACGAGGCGGGCCTGCATCGCTACGACGTCGAGGTCACCGCCGTGGATCCGAACGCCGACGGATCGCCCGAGGACAACGCGGGATCGACGTTCGTGAAGGTGCGCGGCCCATCACTCGCGCTCATCCTCGAGGGAGACAAAGGTTCGGGCCAACCGCTCGCGAAGGCTCTCGAGGCCAGCGGCTTCAAGACCGTCGAGCGCAGCACCTCGGGTGTCCCCGATGACATCGGCGGGCTCGCGGGATTTGATCTCGTCGTGTTGAGCGACGTGCGCGCGAGCGATCTCACGACGACACAAATCGACGCGATGGCGAGCTACACACGCGACCTTGGCGGCGGTCTGTTGCTGATGGGTGGAGATCGCTCGATGGGCCCAGGCGGCTACGCGCGCACCCCGATCGAAGACGTGTCACCCGTGAACTTCGACTTGAAGGAGGAGAAGCGGCGCGCCTCACTCGCGGAGGTCATCGTGATCGACTACTCGGGCTCCATGGGCATGATGGTGGGCGGGCAGACCAAGCTCGCGCTCGCCAACGAGGCCGCTGCTCGAAGCGCCACGCTGCTCGGACCAGGCGATCGCCTCGGCGTCGAGCACGTCGACACGATCGCCGCGTGGACGATCCCGCTCGGCCCCGTCAACGATGCGTCAGCGATCAGCGCCAAAATCAGGGCCGTCGCGGTGGGCGGCGGCGGCATTTACACCGATCTCGCGCTGCGCGAAGGCTACGCCGCGTTGGAGAAAGAGACCGTCAACCTCAAGCACCTGTTGCTGTTCGCGGACGGCGCAGACGCCGAGCAGATCGCGGGCTGCAGAGCGCTCGTCACCAACGCGGCGGCGAAAGGGATCACGACGAGCGTGATCTCACTCGGCCGAGGCAGCGACTCGCCCGAGCTCGAGGTGCTCAGCAAGCTCGGCGGTGGTCGCTTCTATCTCATCGAAGACGCGACGAAGCTCCCAAGCGTCTTCTCTCAAGAGACCATCTTGGCGTCGAAGAGCTCGATCAAGGAGCAGGACTTCAAGATCAGCTTGGGCGACCCGTCCGCGGCGACGCGCGGGATCGACTTCTCCAGCGCGCCCGTGCTCCACGGCTACGTCGTCACGCAAGCCAAGCCGCGCGCGCAGATCGCGCTCGGCGGCCCGGAGAACGATCCGATCCTCACGACGTGGGCCATCGGCATCGGACGCTCTGCAGCCTTCACCAGCGACTTCAAAGATCGCTGGGGCTCTGCGTGGCTCAAGTGGCCTGGCGGTGTGAAGATGATGGGCCAAGTCGGACGCGACACCGCGCGCAAGAGTGATGACCCACGCGTGAGGCTCGAGAGCGACGCGTCGGGCGGCGAACTCCACGTGCGCGCGGACGTGGTGGGCGATGACGGGCGTGCGCAGACCTTCCGCCGCTTGACTGTCCACGTCGCTGGACCTGATGGCTTCGGTCGCGACGTCCAGCTCGAGGCTGTCGGCGCGGGTCGCTACGCCGCCAACGTGCCGCTCTCACGACCGGGGACCTACGTCGCGACCGCCAAGGACGAGATGAGCGGTGAAGCTGTGGGCACGACGGGCAGCGTGCTCTCCGCGGGCGAAGAGCTCCGTCCGACAGGCACCGATCGCGTGCTCCTGTCGCGCATCGCTTCGATGACCGGCGGCAAAGTGCGCGACACGCTCGCGGGCATCTACGACGATCGCGCCGCTCGACGCTTCGCCTACACACCGATGGGCGCACCTCTCGTCCTCTGCGCCGCGATCGCGATGTTGATGGGCGTCGGCGCGCGTAGGCTTGGCATGCCGGAGTTCTTGACCAAGCTGTTCAGCGTGGCTGGCGGTCGCGTCCGACACACGGAGGCTGAGAAGCGCGCCAACCTCGCGTTCGCAGAGGCGCACGAGCGCAAGCGCGCGGACGCTCGCACCAAGACGAACGAGGGCCTGCTCGCGCGCAAAGCCTCTCGCGCTCAAGCACACGGCCCCTCGGTGCTCGACGCCGCGCCGCCACCCTTGATAGGTCAACGACCGATCGTCGGCACCCCTCCAATCACGCCGCCTCAGCCGAAGCCTGGGACGCCTCAGCAGCCCGCTGCAAACAAGATGAGCGCCGCAGAGCGCCTCGCGCAGAAGCGGCGCGAGCGAAAGGGTTGAGCCCGCCTTGCCCTCGTGGGATCATCGATCGAAGTGGCGTTTCGTAATCTCCGTCTGTGGATTTGCGTCGCCTGCGCGTGCTCCAGCTCCAATCCTGTCGAGATCGCGCATGACGCGGGCGTGGACGCGCAGTCCGCACCGCTAGCGCTCGGCGACCAGCTCTCGCTGAGCGAGATCGCGATCTATCAGGGCGTGAAGATCGAGGTGATGACCGCCGGGAGCGGGGTGGCCGCTTACAACGCGCCGATCGTCGCCCGCCGCGCTGGGATCGTGCGCGCGTTCGTCCAAGTCTCGAAATCCTCGCGTTGGAAGTCTCACAAGCTCGACGCGGAGCTGCACCTGTTGCTCGCGAGCGGTGAGCAAGTGCTCACCCAGACCATCTGGGTCGCGAGCACGTCCGACGCTGACGCGATCGACAGCACGTTCGTCTTTTCGCTCGCGGCCGAGACGTTCGTCGGCAAGCAGCTAGTCCCCTACTACCTCGTCGTGCGCGATCCGAAGCTCACGCCGCTCGGGGACGCGATGGCGATCGTGAGATACCCAGCGGACGGCTCGAACGACACGCTCAGGGTCGACACGAGCCCCGGCACCGTCACCCTCCACGTCGTGCCCGTGCAGTACGATTTCGACGGCTCGCACAGAGTACCCAACACCGACATGAACACGCTCGCGGGCATTCGCCAGGAGATGATGGATCTCTACCCTGCGCGCGATGTCACGATCGATGTGGGTCCGCCGATGCCGTGGCCCGACGCGATCGACCCTGGCGGCAACGGGTGGGACACCGTGCTCCAAGGCATCCTCGATAAGCGCAGCAAGGACGCGCCGACCAGTGAGGTCTACTACGTCGGGATGTTCGTGCCTCGGCAGTCGTTCGGCGCGTATTGCAACCAGTCGTGCATCCTCGGACTCGCGCCTGTCGCGGGGCCCATGGACGCCGATCAGCGCGGTGCCGCAGTGATCGGCTTCGGCGGCTTCACGACACAAGAGACCATCGCGCACGAGGTCGGCCACAACATGGGACGATGGCACTCGCCGTGCGGAGGCCCGGCGAACATCGACCCGAAGTTTCCGTACGCGGACGGGACTGACGGCGTTCAAGGGTTTCGTCTCAGCGATCAGTCGCTCGTCCCAGACTACGCCGCAGACGTCATGAGCTATTGCCCGCCCGAGTGGGTCAGCGACTACACCTACAAAGCATTCGCGGCGCGAATGAGCTACGTGAACACTCACATTCAAGCGCGCGTGACCCCGTCCGTGCACTTTACACGCATCTCGCTCGACGCTAGCGGGGCGCCGGTCTCGTCGCGCGAAGTAATCCAGAACCACGCGCTCGTGGGCGAGGCGATCTCCGTGACGTACGAGGGCGCTAAGGTGGTGAGCCAAGAGGGCCACTACTTCCGCTACGATCATTTGCCCGGCGGCTACGTGGTCGCGCCGCTCCCTCCCATGGGTACGACGCACCTGCGCGTTCCGAGCCTCTCGCCCGTGCGGCTGTCTCTGATCAGCGAGTGAGCGCGAACGCGGCGACGCCTGCGGTGACGAGGAAGACCCCGCCGACGATCACGGCGATGAGCCAGATTGGAAATCCACCGCTCTGAGGCACGCCTGTGGCTGAGTACTCTTGCACGCGAACGTTCTCGAACGCTTGATCCATCGAGCGTCCCGTCGCGGGATCGGTCGGACGCGGCGGCGATGCGAACGGATCGGGCTGAGGCGCGGCGAACGGATCGCGCGCTGCGATCGGCGCGGGCCGCACCTGCATCGAGCCTGCGCGCCCTTCGTCGACCTGCACTTTGAGCTGCGCCTGCGGCGTCATCGCCCACACGCGGTGATCACCTGGAAGTCCGTACGCGTGCCCCACGGCGTCTGCGAGCGCACCCACACTCGCGGTGCGAATGTTGGGGTTCTTGACGAGCGCTTCTTCCATCACATCATCGAGCTTGGGCGGGAGACCAAACGGCGACGCCTTGCCCGCGATCGTGGGCGGCGTTGGATCCTTCGTGAGGATGGCGAGGAGGATCGACGGGCCGTTCGTGCCAGTGAAGGGGACCTGCCCACAGAGGCATTCGTAGGTGATGGCAGCTAGCGCAAAGACGTCAGCGCGCGCGTCCAGAGTCTCGAGACCCTGCGCTTGCTCGGGTGCCATGTAGAACGGCGAGCCGATCGTCGTCCCCATGACCGTGAGTTTCTTGGCGTCTTTATTTTTGTCCTTCACCGATCCGAAATCGAGGATCTTGACGATGTCGCCGCTGTGCGTGCCGCACAAGAAGAGGTTGTCCGGCTTGAGGTCGCGGTGAACGAACTGCTTGGCGTGCGCCGCGTCGAGGCCGATCGCCACCTGAGACAACATGCGAATCACGCGCTCTGGCGGCAAGAACTTGTCGCGCTTCACCACGAGGCGGAGCTCTTCGCCGTCCAAGAACTCCATGACGAGCAGCCAGACTTTGTTGACCTCGTCTCGCTGGAAATCCAAGACATGCACGATGTGATCGTGCGGAAGCGAGCTCGAGATCTCGTACTCGCGCTTGAAGCGCGCGAGGGCGACTTCGTCCTTCGAGATGTCGTCGTGGAGGACTTTCACCGCAATGCGAGTGTTGGTTTGACGATCGATTCCCTCGTACACGCGACCCATGCCGCCGTCAGCGACCACGCGGCGCACTTCATAGCGATCGCAGAGCTTCTGGCCGATGCGCGCGTCGTCAGAGGAGGCGAGCGGTACGAGGCTGGTGTTGAACAGCGGAGTGCCGTCCGCAGGGCAAAAGCCTGCGTCGTCGGGGTACGTCCTCTGGCACGTCCGGCAGCTCTTCACACGATCCCCCGATCAACCCTTCGCGTCTGTTGTCACCGCCGTGGGCGCGACGAAGTAGATGAGACGATTGCATGACGGGCACTGCTCGATCAACGCCTCGCGGCGGAGGCGATGGTAGAGCTGCGGCGGAAGGCTCATGTTACACGCCTTGCACGTCCCGTCCGTCGTCGAGGCGAGACCGCTGCCACGCTTGACGCGAACCGCGTCGTAGCGCTTGAGCGACATGGGCTGCACCTGCTTGGCGATGCGGGCGCGCTCTTTGGCCTTCTCTGCGTGCGCCTTCTCGAGCGAGCCGAGCTTGGTGGTGATCGCTCCCTCGGTGTCTCCCAGGTCGGACGCGATGGCCTTCGCTTCGGTCTCGGTGGTGTCGATCACGCGCTTGACGTTCTCAGCGTCGGTCGTGAGCTTGCCGACCTCGTCTTCACGATCGCGCATCAACTTGCGCAGCTCCTCGAGCTCGCGCTGGACGGCGTTCGTCTCGCGCTCGGTGCGGGACCGGTTCATCTTGTCTCGCGAGTGCTCGATCTGCTGCATCATCGTGCGGACCTCGATGACGTTGTCGTTCTTGAGCTTCTCGATCGCCGAGAGCTGCGCGCGGTCGCTCTTCAGCTTCTCTTCCAACTTTTGCAGGCTCGCTTTGCGCGTGCCGAGCGCGCTGTTCTCGCGCGCCAACTCTTCCGCCATGACCTTGAGCTCGGCATCGATCTGCGCGAGCTCTTCGAGGGTCTTGATCTGCTCGACAACTGTCAACGTGACTCTCCTTGCGAAGCGGCGCGTCTGCCAACTCTGGGCATCACGCCAGAGTGGGTGCCGCGATGAACGTCCAAGCAGGCGCGGTTTCGCGCGCGCTTTCGTGGGCCCACCTGGGTTCGAACCAGGAACAACCCGGTTATGAGCCGGGGGCTCTGACCGATTGAGCTATGAGCCCCAGTGTCGTCCCGCCCGAACGCTGCGTGCAGGCTGGGCCATCCGAAGGGGGGGGTGCGGCGCAGGCCGCCGTGGTCGAAGGATGGCACGCGCGGAAGAGTAGACGGTTTTCTCCGGTGCTTCAATGGTCCGCCGCCTCGTCGCAGCGAATCCGTACCAACGCAGAGCTAGAGACGCCGAGCCACACGTTGGTGCCGATGGCGGTCTCCAACCTCGCGTCGTCGAGCGCGGGCTCGAAGCTCGGCAGTGACGGCGCGCCGAGCAGCGGCCTCGCGCGCGCCCTACCAAGCAGGTCCTCGTAGAAGAGCCATGATGGCGAACCCGTTGTTCGTAGCACCGCTGGCGCACCGCTGCCGACGCCACTGTCGACGACGACGATCGCCGGCTCGGCGCGATCGCCTCGCAAGGTGACCTTCACGATCCGACCGCCGACGTCGTCGCGCGCGCCGGGATCCGCCTCGTCGTTCGCGTACACTTCGATCGAGTCGTCTTCGGCCAGCCGCAAATCGAAGCGGCCTACATGACCGGTGTCCGCCGTGATGCGTGTGGGTGGAGCCTTTGCGGCGCCATCGTCCGCGACCACGGCGAAGGAGAGCCACTCGTAGGCGCGGTGCTCACCGGGGCTCTCGATCAGCTCGCCAGGCTGCGTGCGCGGCGCTCCGTCTGCGAGGGTTTCGATCTTGAGCTCGCTCCAGACGACGACCCAGTCTGCCTTGCGACGAACGACGCGAGGCGCGCTCGCGAACGCATTTGCGGAGAGCTGCTTCGGCGTGATCGGCGCACCTTCGATCAACGCGCTCACCTTCACGCCGTGGCTCGTGTCCCACGCGACGAGCCCGCGGTCGGCGGCGAACGCCGCGTCCACCGCGAACGACTCGGAAGCGTCTGGCTCCGCTATCGACCAGGCGGGAGCCACGGACGGTCTGATCTTCGTGACGGCGAGAGTGCGCGACGCAGATGCGTCCGAGCGCTCCCACGACAGGGCGTAGGCGCGATCGCCCGACGTCACCAGCACGGGAGGTGGCGCATCGCCGAACGCGGCGCCGAGCGAGGTCCACTCCACGCGATCGAGCGCGAGGCTCGTCATACCGATCGCGTTCACACCGCCGCGCAAGCTCGAGAGGAGCACGCGATCACCCGCGACCGCGACGTCGCCGACCACGTCACCGGCCACCTCACCCGTGCCAAGCTTGTCGAACATCACGGCGTCTGCAGACGGCGCGCATCGCGATGGGGCGAAGATTGGCGCTGCGGCCTCCATCACGCTCTCTTGCTCGCTCGAATCGGCGACGCTCATGCTCGGCGCACACGCACGCGAGCAGCCGAAACAAGCGGTGAGCGCTGCAACGGAGAGCCAGCCCGCTCTCACGCTCGTGCCTCACTCGCTCGCGCGACGTGCTCGATGTGCGCTGGCGTCGTGCCGCAACAGCCACCAAAGAGGCGCAGCCCGAGCCCGAACATGCGGCGCGCGCAGAGGCCGAAGTCCTCTGGTGTAGACGGATGGACGAGGCGGTCGCCGACACGCTCAGGCAGACCGGCGCTAGGCATCGCGGACACGGGGAGCCCGAGCCCGAGCATCGACTCGACGGCGAGCATGACGCTCGTCGGTCCATGCGAGCAGTTGACGCCGATCACGTCGGCGCCGAGATCGCGCATCTGCTTGCCGATGTCTTCGCCGCTCGTGCCGTCCGCCATCACGCCGCGGGCGTCTACCGAGACGTGGGCGATCACCGCGGTGCCATGGCTCGCGGCTTTCGCGGCGTTGATCGCGACGCGGAGCTCCCACGGCTGCACCATGGTCTCGATGACGAGCGCGTCGACGCCGGCCTCGACGAGCGCCTCAGCTTGTTCGCGCAGCGCCGCGCTCGCGCCCTCGACGTCATCTCGGAGCGACGGCCCGATCCCGCCGCCGACGTAGGCTCGGTCACTTGCCGCCTCTCGCGCGAGCTTCACCGCCGCCGTGTTGATCTCGCGGACGCGCGCCGAGAGCCCGTGAGCGTCGAGCCTCCCAGCGTTAGCGCCGAACGTGTTCGTGATGACGAGCGTGGCGCCCGCGCGCACGTACTGCTCGTGCACGGCCGACACGAGCTCCGGCCGGCTGATGGCGAGCTCCTCGAAACATGCACTATACAATATCCCGCGCTCGTGGAGCTGCGTGGCCATCGCTCCGTCGATCACGAGCGGCTCGGACCGCAGCGTCGTGAGCAATGGTTGCCGCGGATCCACCGCGTCAGCCTTGTTTGCCCTCGCGCAGCCAGCCGTTCTGGACCTCCGCGCCCTGCTTCCAACCGTCTTCCATTTGCCGCTTGAAGGTGTCCTCGATGAGACCGCCGATCACCATCACCTTGCATTCGATGGCGACGTCGATCTCTCTGCGCACCTTCGCTTCGCCGAGCGAGACCACTTTGAGCAGTCCGTTCACGACGAGCTTTTCGGAGAGGGTGCTCGGGATCATCCTCCAACGCCACACCTTGGTGGCTTTGTCGAAGCGCCCTTGCTCCTTGTAGTGGAAGTCCGCCGCGAAGACTTTTTGCAGCGGACCCGGCAGCGCGAGCTTGGGCTCTGCGCGGATCGTTCGCTTGATCTCCTTGTCCGTCTCCAGCTGCTCAATGGTCTCGTACCCGCGAAAGCCAAGGCCCTCGACGAACAAGCGCTTGTTGAGCTCGGGATCGAAGAAGGTCTTCCAGAACTCCGCTTCGCCGCACTCCATGATCTGTGCAACGACGACCTTTGCGCTCATGATCAGAACCTGCCGAGTACGCTCATGCCGCCGACTGTCGGCGTGATGATGGGCGCGAAGGTGAGCGAGGCGTCATCGCGCTTGACGACCTTCTTGGAGCCAAACGAGGTGAGGAGCAGGTAGGTGCCAACGCCGGCGACGAGGACGCCGATGCCGCCAAAGAGCCCCATCTGGATGTACTCGCGGTTCGCGCGATCCTTGAACGTGAGACCGGACGAGTCCGTCACGTGACACGGTTGAATGTTCACCGCGCTGAGGTTGGTGGTTTGTCCGGCGGTGTTGACGGTGCACGGCACGCTGGCTTGCTTGGCCTCTTCGGTACGGTACTGGCTCGCGTCGTCCGTGGCGCCGACCAGCTGAACGATGCCGTAAGCGATGCCCGCGACTCCGACTGCGATCATGCCGACGCCTATCCATCGCTTCACGGGGCTGCCAGGCTCTTCGATGGTCTCAGGGCCGTTGTTGCCACCGCCTCCGCCGTTGAGCTTGTTTTGCTCCGCCTTGATCTCGTCGGGGGTCATGTCTTCGAGCGAGATGGAGATGTTCATTGGCGAGTTGTCGGAGGCGAGCTTCATGTGGCGCTCCCACTTGTGCTTGCCCTTCGCCGCCGCCTCGATCACGTGATCGCCTGGATCCAAAGGCAGATCGGAGTTGAGCGTCTCCTTGGGGATGGGCTGATTGTCGATCTTGAGATCGAGATCGTCCGGCACGAGCGTCATCGTGAGGTGCACCTTGAGCAGCTGACTCTCGAGCGCCTTCGCGTGGTCGCGCGCGTATTGACGTTTGCCTTCGTCTTGCTCGCGCTTGATGACGACGAGGTATTCGCCCCAAGCGCTAGCGTTGCGGTTGTCCTTCTCGAGGCAAGCGGCGAGCGCGAGGTGTGTACCGGTCGTCTCTTCGAGCTTGAGGCTCGCGGAGAACTTCTCGCACGCCTCGTGGAACTTCCCCTGCTTGATCAGATCCCTGGCCTGACTGAACAGCGCCTCTGATTGAGTCGAGGCGATTCCTTGCGCCCGCGCCACGGTGGGTATCTGCGCGGCGAGAAAGCTCAGGGCCGTAAGTGAAGCGATGGCGGTCGAGCGGATCGTCATGGGGGGCGAGTCTTACCCTAAAAACAGACTTACTTGCTGCCAAACGGATCCACGGCCGTGTTCGTGGGTTTGGTCGTGGTGGGTGGCGTGGTCACAGCGGGCTTCGCCGAGGGCGCGGACGCTACCGCTGACGCTGGGGGTTTAGTTCCAGTGTTGGTCGTCGTGGTGTGACCGGTGTTCACGAGAGGAGTGTTGGTCGCCACAGTGACTGTGTTGGTTGGAGTGGCGGTCTTTGACGTGTCAACCGTCGGCGTCACCGTGGCCGTATCGGCGGTCTTCACCGTCGTCGCGATCGTGGCGGTCGTCGTGAGCGTGGTGGCCGACGTTGGCGGTGTCGCAGCAGACTTGTTGCCCACGACCTTCACGACGACGGCCGCGCCGACCCCGAACGCGAGGAGCGCGACGAGCGCGATCCCGACGATCATCGGCGCCTTGCTCTGCGGAGGCTGCGCTCCGCCTGCCGTGTTTCCCCAGCTCCCGTTCGTGTTCGCTTGCGGCGGAGCGTTGTGCACGCCGCTGCCCGTATTCGGACCGACCGGCGCGTTGGGATCCACATAAGATGGCGCCGGCGGGCGGTATCCGCCGCTGCTCTGCACGTGCGGGTTGTGGCCCGCTGCAGGCTGCGGCATCACCATCGAGGGTCGCGGCATGCCGAGCGTGGACGTGATGCGCTCCACGGAGGCGAAGGATCGCGCAGGCGCGCAGGACGCGATCGCTTGAGCGAGCTCCGCGACGTTCTGGAAGCGCTGCTCTGGCGCGCGGACGAGCGATCGGCTGATCGCTTCACTCAAGATCTGCGGAACGTCTCCACGCCGGTGCATGACGGGCGGCGCGGGCTGTTCGAGGATCGCGATGAAGAGCTCTCCAAGCGTCTCACCGTTGAAGGGCACGGTGCCGGTGAGCAGCTCGTACATGATGACGCCGATCGCCCAGACATCGGCGCGCGCGTCCACGTTCTTGGCGCTGCGCAGCTGTTCGGGAGACATATAAAGCGGCGACCCGAGCATGCTCTTGGTCGATGTGAGTGAGTGGTTGCCGCCTTCGCCGAAGGGGTTCGAAGCCTTCGCGATGCCGAAATCGAGGACCTTGATGGTGGTCCCGCCGTCCGCACGCTGGGCGAGGAAGAGGTTGGCGGGCTTCAGATCGCGGTGGACGATGCCGAGAGCGTGCGCCTGCGCGATCGCCTCGAGTGCTTGAAGCGTGTAGTCTACACATTCTTCGACGCCGAGCGGACCATGCTGCTCGAGGCGCTGCGACAGATCGAGGCCCTCGAGGAACTCGAGCACCATGTAAGGCAGCCCGTTCTCTGCGGTGCCGACATCCATGACGCGACAAACGTGCTCACTCTGGATTTTGGCGGCGTTGCGCGCCTCGTTCAAGAAGCGCTGCACCGCCTCCTGATTGGTGACGATGTCTCCGAGCAAGAACTTCACCGCGACGCGCTGGCCTAGGAGCTCGTGTTGGGCGGCGAAGACCGCGCCCATGCCACCCTTACCAATGAGCTTCTCGATGCGATATTTGCCGACGATCAGATCGCCGATCTTCGGCAGGCTCTGATCCTCATTACTTCCGTGCGGCGACATCGTCATCTGAGTTGCTCCAATTGCGGCTGGCGAAGCCAATCCACCTAGTTGTTGTCGTTCGCCGAGGCGACGACAATTGCGGCAAAGCGGTGAGCCTTCGAACGACTCAGTTGCGTGAGCGTACGTCATCATCGAGGGTCCGCAAAGTGATGGGTGCATGATGGCAGCGTGATCTCGCGGGTGGGCGGAGGTGCGCTTGCGTCGAGGCAAGGGCATCTCTAGCGTGGGGCCGCGATGTTCGAGGGCTTGAATCTGCTCGTGAGCGAGAACGCCGCGGACCGCATCGCGTACGCCCGAGATTTGTGGCCGCGCCATCACTTGGCAGTGCGACAGGGGCGCAAGCTGGGCGAGCCTCGCGCGGTCGTGTGGCCGCGAAGCACAGAGGAGGTCGCGCAGCTCATGCGATGGGCTGGAGAGCGCGGCGTGCCGCTCGTGCCGTTCGGCGCGGGCAGCGGCGTGTGCGCGGCAGTGTCTCCAACGTCGGACGCGATCGTCGTCGACATGAAGCGCATGGCGCGATGGCGCAGACTCGACACCGCTGCGCCGTCGCTCGACGTCGAGTCGGGTCACATGGGCGTGCCGCTCGAAGAGAGGCTCAATCGAGAGGGCCTCACGCTCGGACATTTTCCTTCGTCGATCCTATGCAGCACCGTTGGAGGTTGGGTCGCGGCGCGCAGCGCTGGGCAGGCCTCCGCGTATTACGGAAAGATCGAGGACATGGTCACCGCGCTCGAGTGCGTGACTGGCAAAGGGGACGTCGTCACTCTCCATCACAGAACGACTGGGCCCTCGCTGGTGCCGCTGATCGTCGGCAGCGAAGGGACGCTCGCGATCGTGACGAGCGCGACGCTGCGGCTTCATCCCCTGCCCTCCACGCGTGCGTTCGCCGCTTGGTCATTCCCGACCACCGAGGTGGGGTGGGAGGCGATGCGCGAGATGTTCCAGAGCGGACTCCGCCCAGCGATCGCGCGCCTGTACGATCCGTTCGACGCGATGCTGGCCAAGCAGGGCTCCGTCAAGAAGAGAGGAGTCATCCCGCACGCGCCGGGTCGAGGGTCCACCGTGCTGCGTACGCTCTTGCGTAAGCCGCGCGCGCTCAACGCGCTGCTCGAGTCTCGGCCGTTCGCGGCGATGGTGGGCGGCGCGATGCTCGTCGTGATCTTCGAGGGTCCTTCGTCCGCGACGGACGCGAGCGCAGCATCCGAGATCGCGCTTGCCATGCGCGGTCGCGACGAGGGCGAAGGCCCGGCGCGGCGATGGCTCGAGCATCGTTACTCCGTGAGCTACCGGCAATCTCCAGCGGTCGCGTCTGGTCTGTTCGTCGACACGATGGAGGTCGCCGCGCCGTGGTCGCGGCTCGGCGCGCTCTACGAGAACGTCCTCCGCGCGGTCGGGCCGCACGTGTTCATCATGGCGCATTTCAGCCACGGTTACGCTGACGGCTGCTGCATCTACTTCTCGTTCGCAGGCAGCGCGAACGATGGAGGTCCTTGGGACGAAGCGTGCGAGCGAACGTACGATCGCACGTGGAAGAGCGCGCTCGACGCGGTCGTCGCTGCGGGCGGCACGATCGCTCACCACCACGGCGTCGGTCGATCCAAGGCGCCTCGCATGGACAAGGAGCTCGGCTCCGACGGCGTGCGTGCGGTTCACGCGCTCAAGCGCGCGTTCGATCCGAAGGGCATCTTGAACCCAGGAGTGCTCGTGCCTCCCGTGTCCCCGTTCCCCTATCCGGAGCGGTGGTGAAGCTCGATCGCGTGAGCATGCTCGTGGAGGTCACCGCGAGCGCATTCGTCGCCGACGTGGAGCGAGAGCTCATCGCGCAGCGACTCACACTCGGGCTCGTCTCGACACCCAACACAACCGTCGCCGATTGGATCGCGTCAGGCGCTCCTGGCGCGCGAAGCCCTTGGTGCGATCCGGCCGATCACCTCGTCGCTGGGTACGTCGCGACGTTCGCCGATGGACGGCGCGTCGAGATCCGGCCCGCTCCGCGGCGCGCGACGGGGCCCGATCTGTTCGCGCTCGTCTTCGGTCAGCGACAGCGGTGGGCTCGGCTCGAGAGCGCGTGGTTGCGCGTGCATCACAGGGACGCGCGCGTGCCTCGCACAGCGCCGTTCGAGACCGAAGAGCGGCCTTGGACCGACGGCGAAGAGCTGCTGGCGAAGGCCATCGACGCGGAGCTGTCAGCCGGGCGGCCAAGATAGCGCGCGACCGCCGAGCACGTGCAAGTGCACGTGGAACACGCTCTGGCCTGCGTCGGGCCCGTCGTTGATCACGAGTCGAAATCCGCTCGTGAGGTTCTCCTGCTTGGCGACTCTGCGCGCCGCGCTCACCAGCTGACCGAGCATCAGCGCGTCTTCGTCCGTCGTGTCGGAGATCGCGACCACATGCTTTTTAGGGATGACCAGCGCGTGCGTGGGCGCGACCGGACGAACGTCGCGAAACGCGAGCGTGTGCTCGTCCTCCAAAATGATCTGCGAGGGGATCTCGCGCGCGATGATCTTGCAGAAGAGGCAGCCCATGAGGCCAGCATACTACGCGCGCACGTAACGCGAGCTCGGTCGAATCAATCGGCCAGTGCGTTGTTGCTCGTTGAAATGCGCGCACCAACCCGCGACGCGGCCGACCGCGAAGATCGGCGTGAACGTGTCGCGCGGGACACCGATCGCCTCGAGCAGAATCGCCGTATAGAACTCGACGTTCGCGCGCAGCGGACGGTCCGGGTGTCGCCGCTCGAGCTCTCGTTGGGCTACTTGCTCGACCTCTCGCGCGAGCTCCAACCTCGCGCCGCACGGTCCCTCACGAAGCGCGCGCACCTGCGCTTCCAGGACTGCCGCGCGCGGATCGCGGACTCGATAGACGCGATGGCCCATCCCCATGATCCGCCGCTTGGCGTCGAGCTGCTCGGTGATCCACGCCGTCGCGCCTCCAGCGCCGCGCGCCTCGATCGCGTCGAGCATGTCGAGCACAGGTCCCGGTGCGCCGCCGTGGAGGGGCCCCTTCAGCGCGCCGATCGCTCCGACGACAGCAGACACCATGTCCGAGCCGGTCGACGCGATCACTCGCGCGGCGAAGGTGGATGCGTTCATCCCGTGATCGCTCACCGTGACGAGATAGGCGTCGAGAGCGCTCGCTCCCGTCGTGGCAGCACCGAGCATGGCGAGCGTGTCCTCGGCGTGACCTCGCGAAGGGTGGGGCGCGATCGGCGCGAGCCCAGCGCGAACGCGACTCGCGGCGGCTGCGAAGACGGAGGTCGCGCCCGCGATCGCCTCCGGACGTGAGTCGCTCGTACGTGCGATCGCGGCGCGCAACGAGTCCATGCCGTTCGGGAGCGCGAGCACGCCCTTCAGCTCCGACACGAGCTCCCACGCCGCGAGGCGACCCTCCCCAAGCGTGCGTCGAACGACGCGCTCGCGGCCTGGGTCGTCGTGCACCAACATGGCGAACGCTCGCTCGAACGTCGCCTCCTTCGCGAGCGCCTCAACGTCCTGGCCAGCAATCACGAGCCGCCCCGCTGCTCCGTCCACGTCGGACAGTCGAGTCTCCGCCACCACCACACCTTCGAGCCCATCGTTGACCATGACAACCTCCAGACAACGGGTAATCTGGGGCCAACACGACATTGATCAACGTTGATTCAACAATCCATGATCTCGAAGTGGTGACGGCCGGCCGCGCAGCGAGGTTGCTCGGCGTCAAACGCGAGACGCTCTATGCGTATGTGAGTCGAGGCATGCTCAGGCGGGTGCAACCCCCAGGAAAGCGCGGGAGCGGTTATGTCCTCGCCGACGTGATGCGGCTCCGAGCACGCGCCAGCGCGCGGAAGGGACACGCCGCGGTCGCATCGGGAGCGCTGCGTTGGGGCGAGCCCGTGCTGGAGACGGCCATCGCAGGAATCGGGGAGCGCGGTCCGCTCTATCGGGGGCGCTGGGCGGTGGACTTGGCGCACGAGCGAGTCTCCTTCGAGCGCGTAGCGGAGCTCTTGTGGACGGGTGAGCTCCCGTCCGATGCGCTTCGATGGAAGCCGGTGGCAGCCCCATCCAAGATCAAAGCGCTCGCCTCTCTGACAGCGCGCGCTTCGATTCCGGTGAAGCTCCAAGTGCTCGTCGCCGCGCTCGCAGCAGAGCAGCCGCCCGTTCATGGCGCCGCGGAGCTCGTGGAGCGCGAGCGCGCGCGTGCTCTGGTCGCGCGCATGTCCGCGTTGCTCGGAGACGCGCGTGGGCCCTCGGTCGCGGCGACCTTCGCGCAGTCGATTGGCCTCCGCGAGAGCGCAACCGAGGCGATCAACGTGGCG